>JAGXOR010000189.1 GCA_023659785.1 Methanomicrobia archaeon LH_S13 | reverse complement strand
ACACTTTAAAGGAAGCGAAGCGATTACTCGGCGTTCAAACAAAAGCGATTCAACGGTGGGATAAAGAAGGCAAGGCATGATAAGAGTAGTTAGAACCCCCGGCGGAAGGAGACGAATACCTGAAAGCGAGATATTGCGCATACAGGGGGAAGAGAAAAGACATGGATAGCTGGAAGAATCTTTACTTTGTGTTCCCTGCTTCCGCGATATTCTCCTTAACGCTGAGCTTCATCAATTCTACCAATTCCTCTGCCACCGCATTCACATTCTCGCTCATTTTTTCGCCATTGGATAAGCACCCAGAAACTTCAGCATTGCTACTTTCCCTTCAACGCCTTTTAACGCTTCTTTTATCTTCTCCTCTTCTATATGCCCTTCACAATCTATATGAAACATGTAATCTCCGAGCGCACGCTTGGAAGGTCGAGACTCTATTTTCGTAAGGTTTATTTGCCGCTGCTTGAATTCGCCTAAGACATCGTATAACGCCCCAGGTCGGTCTTTCATCAGATAAATCAATACTGAAGTCTTGTCCTTTCCGGTAGGTGCGGTTTTGACACCAGAAGAAGAAAGCACGACGAATCTCGTAACGCTGTCCTTGTCTTGTACGTTTTCCTCCAATATATTGAGCCCGTATTCCATCGCTGCTGCTTCAGACGCTAATGCCGCTATCTCTTCAGATTGCGATGCCAACTTCGCTGCGCTCGCCGTGCTGTCCACGGATTTTTTCTCCACTCCCCTCAATCTTTCTCTTATGAACTGCTTACACTGTGCTAATGCATGAGGATGCGAAACCACTTTTTTAATCAAACTTTTTCCTAAAGTTTGTAGCAGACAAATCTTTATTGGCACTAAAATCTCCCCTACTATTCGCATTCTTCCCTTACTGTCATTTTCGCTCGAAAGCACGTCTAACGCCTCTCCTACGGAACCTTCCAAAGAATTCTCGATGGGAACAATGCCATAATCCACTTCCTTCTTTAACATGCTCTCCGATACGTCAAATATCGTCTCGTAATATTTTATCTCGACCTTCTCAGATTCGCTCTCAGCCTCCGCTTTGCTTTTTCCTATTTCTTTCTCTTTTAACCACAACCTTGCTGCGGTTTCCGAAAAAGTCCCTGCGGGACCTAATATGCCTATTTTCATTTACATGTACTTTTCGTATTGTAATGCATCTATCAACTTCATAAGCACCTTTTCCAAATTCTCCATGTTTTTAGAAGCATCCTCAATTATTTTTTTATAGTCCAACTCTTCCTCGGCGATTATACCATGTGCATAATTCTCCACTGTGCTTATATTCGCGTATCGAAGCTCTAACTCCTTTGCAAGCGTCGCCTCTGAAGCCATGTTCATTCCCACAACATCAGCATAATTTTTCATGAACTTTATCTCCGCTCGGGTTTCGAGCCTTGGTCCTGGTGTCTGGAAATAAACACCCCTTTCGATGACGTCAATGCCTGAATTTTTCGCCACTTTTATTATACTATTTCGCAAACCTTCATCCAGTCCAGGTGTAACATGCACGATTTCGTCATCATAAATGGTAGGTATGTTGTACAAATTTATGTAGTCGTGAGGGACAACTAAGGACCGAGGTTTTATATCTCGCTTTAAACTACCGACAGAAGTAGCTCCTATGATTTTCTCCACGCCCAGCACCTTAAACACCGTCAGATTCGCTTTATAGTTTATCTTGTGTGGTAGGATGTTTCTCGTCTTACCATGCCGGGGAATGAAGACAACGTCATCAGTAAAGAGAAGGTAAACTGTGCCATACTCGGTCTCAATCTCTTTCTCTTTCGCAGCTTCAAGAAGCTTCGTGCCAAATAAATTTGTTCCGCCAATGATGCCGAGTGTCATTTTTTTTTTATCTAATCGCAGTAGCACTTTAGACCTGATTTTGTATATATCTTTATTACATCGAGTATATTTACCGCTTTATCATTGTTGACGTCCACGCACTTCCATGTGTTGGTCAGGCAATTATCTCCCTCATCACTCTCGCTCACGGTTTCGTTCTTGTCCGCGCATACCATAATGAACCGAATGGGAATATTCATGAACTAAACTATCTGTGATTTCATAGACTAAATAGTTATTAGTCCAACCATCAAAATTGATATTATGGTGACAAAATATGAACTTTTTGTCCATTTTTCTATTATTTGATAGTATTAG
>JAGXOR010000188.1 GCA_023659785.1 Methanomicrobia archaeon LH_S13 | reverse complement strand
TGATAGCATCATACGAAGAGGTTTGAAACAAAATGGTTGAATCTCATAACCTAAAGTCTATGATTATTTATACTCTGAAACTTAAGTAAAAAACAAAAGAGAGAAAAAAAGGAGGATAATAATGTGTAGTGTTGGTGGTGCGGATTTCGACATGGAGATTGAGAAGATAGAATTAGAGAGATACAAGTGCAATAATTGTGGGAACAAGTTTGATGCGATAGGCGATAAAGTGGTATGCCCTTCATGCCAGTCGGAAGACGTAGTGAAAGTGTAAAAACCTGAATTTACCTGACATGATACCTCTGAGCAGTACCGAGATGCTGCTGGTGCATGGAGATAGCGGTATGTTAGCGGTGGTCAAAGCAGGCGGCGCTCAAAGGCAATTTTTCGTTGATACCCCGGAAGGTGAGTTCGTGTTGGCGATGGGACCTGAGGAGTTGCTTGTAGCTTCTGGCTTTGGCACTGACGAGCGAATAGGGAATGGATTGAGATGTGTGCTGTACATGATTAGAGAAGTAAACTCGCCATTGATTGTACTGCCAAAGAACCATCCCGCATCTGCACGTCTTAAAATAGTGGTAGCCGCGGGCAAACGAATTGTGCTGAGCTGTAACATTACACCCGGGACACATCCGGAACAGCATTTACTCTGTGGCATGAAGGAGTTCGATGGCGCAGAGATTATTGGTGTAGAAGGTGGCGTGGAGCTGAAGGGGCTGGGATGGGCGAAATATGAGAAACGGGGATTTTCATCGCGGTGACGTAAGGTAAGGTTGTCCTTCTTCCTTTTCCGTTTGACGACCTATCTGCGGAGAAAGTGCGGCCGGCAGTCTGCTTGACGGAGCCCATTGAACCCTATCATCAGGTCGTTCTGGCGTTTATTACCAGCCAAATTCCACAGAACCTGCTGGAGACAGATTTAGTACTAGATGCAAGTCAACCAGATTTTGCACTGGCGGTGGAGAAGCGATTGCGGAAACTGTTCGAGCTATAATAGGGTACGCCAAAATACCATTTATAATAAGATATGGTAAAAAACACAGAGAGGGATGTTAGGAAAGTATCTGAAGCGAAAAGAATCGTAATAAAGATAGGAACCAGCAACCTTACTGATACGAGTTACCGGCTTGACCCACGAAAGGTTGAAAAACTTGCTAAAGAGATAGTTGAACTGAAAAATCAGGGTAAGGAAGTCATTGTTGTAACGTCAGGCGCTATCGGTGCCGGTATCGGTAAGCTCGACCTGAAGCAAAGACCACGCGACATTAAGGTGTTGCAGGCTACGGCTGCCGTAGGTCAGAATATCTTGATGAGCACGTATGATAGGTATTTCGCAAAGTACGAGCAGACCATCGCTCAACTCTTATTGACACATGATAATTTCTTTAACCGACAGAGGTACCTCAACCTTAAAAATACGTTGATTACGCTGCTTAAGTCCAGTGTAATCCCAATAATCAACGAGAACGACACCGTAGCAGTGGATGAAATAAAATTGGGTGATAATGACAATTTATCCGCCCTGGTAGCAAGCAATCTCGATGCGGATTTACTTGTTATACTTACCGACATAGATGGCTTGTTCACCTACGACCCTAAAAGGAGCAAAAAAGCCGCGTTCATTTCGGTTGTGGAAGATATAACGCCGGAGATTGAGCGAATTGCATCGGGCAGAGGTAAAACAGGTGTGGGTGGAATGAAGACAAAAATTCAGGCTGCTAAAGTCACCATGAAAGCAGGCATTCCTATGGTCATTGCAAATGGCAACGAGAAAAATATTCTCTCACGAATTATAGCCGGCGAAAGAATCGGGACAATTTTTCTACCAGATGCAGAGACAAAAGAAAAAATGAAAGATAGAAAACACTGGCTCAGATTTGCTTCGTCAGTTAAAGGCAAGATTAAGGTAGATGAAGGTGCAAAGAACGCATTAATCAAAAACCGCAGTAGCTTGCTTGCTTCTGGAGTCATTGGTGTTGAAGACGATTTCATGAGTGGTAACCCTGTAAGCGTGGTTGATGCCGAAGGTGTGGAATTCGCTAAGGGCATCACAAACTACTCTTCCGAGGAAATAAAAAAGATTAAAGGTGCACAATCAAAAGATTTTGAGCAAATTCTGGGTCGTAAAGAATATGGAGAAGTAGTTTATAGGGGTAATCTTGTGTTGGTTTGAACAAAATATGAAATATGGTGACAAAATATGAACTTTTTGTCCATTTTTCTATTATTTGATAGTAT
>JAGXOR010000187.1 GCA_023659785.1 Methanomicrobia archaeon LH_S13 | reverse complement strand
ATACTATCAAATAATAGAAAAATGGACAAAAAGTTCATATTTTGTCACCATATATCTCATTTATTTACTTTATTCATTTTATTTTATTTGTTTCTATATATACTATAAATATGACTGGTGGAGAGGGAAAAGAAGCAGTAAAGCGCTATGTAGAGGATTTGAGGAAAAAGATTCACTATCATAATTATAGATATTATGTATTGGATGAGCCGGAGATATCAGATGCGGAATACGACAGGTTATTTAAGGAGTTAGAGGAGTTGGAGAGTAAGTATCCTGAGTTAGTGACATCGGATTCGCCAACACA
Organism: Methanomicrobia archaeon LH_S13; assembly: GCA_023659785.1. Taxonomy (GTDB): domain Archaea; phylum Halobacteriota; class Syntropharchaeia; order Alkanophagales; family Methanospirareceae; genus JAGXOR01. The sequence continues at coordinate 1,936 of JAGXOR010000187.1, read as the reverse complement.
AAGGGTGGGGGCGAAGCCTCTGGAGGAGTTTGGTACATACGAGCACAGCACACCCCTGCTGAGTTTGAACAGTGTTTATGAGGAGGAGGAAGTAAGGGATTTTGCTGAGAGAGTGAGAATATTTCTTAGAGGAGTGGATGGAGAGGAAGAAATAGAATACGTGGTAGAGCCGAAGATAGACGGGTTGGCTATGGAACTTGTGTATGAGGACGGGGTTCTCTCCATAGGAAGTACCAGAGGAGACGGAAAAACAGGGGAGAGGATAACACAGAATCTGAGGACGATAAAGACAATACCACTGCGTACCCTTCCTGATGCTGATGCTGATGCTGGCGTTCCTTTGCCCTTACTGGAAGTAAGGGGGGAAGTTTTCATGCCGGTGAGCAAGTTCAAACATTTGAATGAGGAATTGGGGGGAAAGGGAGAGAAGATGTTTGCGAATCCGAGGAATGCGGCTGCGGGTTCTGTAAGGCAACTTGACCCGAAGGTTACTGCTTCTCGGCCTCTTGATTTCTTTGCGTATGGTGTGGGTAGGGCAGAGGGGAGGGAGTTTTCAACGCAGTGGGAAGTACTGGATTATTTGCGAAGGATAGGGTTTAAGATAAGTCCTTTAATAAGAAGGGGATTCGCGAATGTAGAGGATGTGATCAGACACCATGAGGAAGTAAAGGAGAAAAGAGATGAACTGGATTATGAAATTGATGGAATAGTAGTGAAGGTAAATAACATAGACCAGCAGAACAGGCTGGGGACGATTTCAAGGAGTTCAAGATGGGCACTCGCATACAAATTTCCGGCGAGAGAGGAGTTTACGCTCGTGAAGGACATAGTTGTGCAAGTAGGGCGAACCGGAGCATTGACTCCTGTTGCCGTATTAGAGCCAGTGCCAATAGCGGGGGTGACAGTAAGCAGAGCTACATTGCATAATGAAGATGAGTTGAAGAAGAAGGACGTGAGAATTGGCGATACAGTGGTGGTGGAAAGGGCAGGGGACGTTATACCTGAGGTTGTGAGCGTGATAAAGTCGAAAAGGACGGGAGCAGAGAAAGAATTTAGGATGCCTGATAGATGTCCTGTCTGCGGGGCTGAAGTGATGAAGGAGGGGCCAATTGTGAGGTGTATTGGTGTTTCGTGCGAGGCACAGTTAATAGAGAGGATAAAACATTTCGCTTCGCTTCGCGCGCTCAACATAGAAGGACTGGGTGAGAAAGTGATAGAACAGCTCGTTGATAATAATTTTGTTTCTGATACTGCGGATTTGTTCTTCTTAACGAAAAGAGACCTTTTGAAGCTGGAAAGAATGGGCGACAAATCTGCTCAGAACATACTGGATGCTCTCGAAAAGAGCAAACATACTACTCTTTCTCGTTTAATTCATGCTATTGGGATAAGACACGTGGGTGAGCATACTGCATCTTTACTTGTGGATAATTTCAGGGATGTGGAGGCGTTGCGGAATGCAAGTTATGATGATTTGGTGAGCATACCTGAGATAGGACCGGAGGTAGCGAAAAGCATTCTTTTGTTCTTCGAGCAAGAAAGCACGCAGCAATTGTTGGAGAAGCTGGAAAGGGCGTGTATAAGTTATGAAAAGAAGGAAATAGCAGTAGGGTTGGCAGAGGAGGAAAAGGAAAATCTGGAAGGGAAAACGTTCGTTTTTACTGGGCGAATCTCTATGCCGAGAGAGGAGGCAAAGAGCATAGTAGAGCGGTTTGGAGGAAGAATAGCATCAAGCGTGTCGAAGCGCACGGATTATGTGGTAGCAGGAGCCCAAGCGGGTTCAAAGTTAGAGCGGGCGGAGAAGCTTGGTGTGAAGACGATAAATGAGGAAGCGTTTATGGAAATGGTGAGTGAAAGGGTTTAAGTGAAGGTAGCTGAAAAAAGGTTATGAGATTTAAACATTTTGTTTCAAACCTCTTCGTATGATACTATTAAT
>JAGXOR010000186.1 GCA_023659785.1 Methanomicrobia archaeon LH_S13 | reverse complement strand
GATTGCGGTGCTGCGGAAAAGGTATGGCTACCATACGAATTTGAGGGGCGAAGCAGAGGATTGAAGCCGTATCCATATTGCATTCACTGTGGCGCTGTCAAAAACATCTCGCCTGATGATAGAGCTAAACCCGTGGGATATTATATAAATGCACTTGCGAAGATGCCAATCACAAAAGTCCAGATGCGGCTCATCGTAAAAGAAGTAGAGAATATGGATTTTGATGATGCATATTCAATTACAAGGTCCGCGCAGGAAAAGGTATTTATTAGTGTGGTTCAAAAATATTGCAGAGTATCTGAGAGTGGTATAAGAGCATATTTATAGTTCGGTGCCGAATCTGAATTGAGTTGATGATAAGAGGGTCGGCATTACGTAGCGGAGGCGGTATGTCTATATGCGGGATTTGTTGGCTTGCATTTTAAAATTAGGTGGGGGAAGAAAGGTTAAAAAGGATATTCAACCGATGATTAAAAGGCACTGCATTCGTATATTAGGTTAGGTGAATGAAAATGTATGACATAGAAAGAATAGGAAAGATAATAAGCGATATTAAAAAGTTTGTGGAGAGAATAAAGGAGGTTCTTAGGGAGTAGAGAGGTATAGTTATGAAAAGAGCCTTAATCACCGGAATAGTGGAGTTCATGAGTGGACAAGCGTATATTAAACTTGCATATCTATTTGGTTCGGTAGTTAAAGGAAAGGAAGGGAAATTGAGCGATGTAGATATTGCCGTTTTCCTTGACGAATCACTGAGCAAGAAGGAAATATTTAATCTTCAATTAAAAGTGATATCTGAGTTGACGAGCATCCTAAAAACAGATAGAGTTGACTTGATTGTGATGAATAATGCACCTCTTTTATTAAAATATAATATAATCAGATACGGAAAGATTTTGAAAGATGATAAAGAAACAACGATTAAAGTTGAGGGTGGGATTTTATCAGATTATCTTGATATGAAATATTACATAGATAGGCATACAAATCTTGCAATTAAAAGAATTGCAGAGAGGGGATTAATATGAAGAACGAGATTTTGGACAAGCTGGAAAGATTACAGGGCTACGTAAAAATATTGAATTCTTATAAAAAATATAGCGTTCAAGATATAAATGAAGATTTCACGCTGAGGGGTGCAATAGAAAGATATTTAGAAGTATCTTTGGAATGCGTACTTGGATATAGGAGAGATGATAATTTCATATCTATGTCTGAGAAAGCCAGAAACTTACAAAGAAGTTATAGAAATTCTTGGAGAGGAGGGTATTCTTCCAGAGGGATTTGCAGAAAGATTTGCTGAAGCTGCAAAGTTTAGAAATATTTTAGTTCACATGTATGCTGAGATTGATGTGGAAATGGTTTATGAAATACTACAAAACAATTTTGAAGACTTTGACGAATTCGCAAGACATATAGCAAGATATATTGAAAAAGAGGAAAAATGAAAAAAGCACTGATCACCGGCATAACGGGACAGGATGGAATATATTTAGCAAAGTTCCTATATGAGATGAACAGAACTGAAAGCAAAGTTGATATATATTTATAAGGTATAAAGTAGAAGATATAAATATGTATCCAGCAGAGAGCCTTCGAAAGGTTTTGGTGCCGAAATACTACAAGAGTAGAAGTGCGTTAATTGAAGATGCATTCAGAGCGCTTTTGAATTTAAAGCCGGGGTTAAAGGTGGAAATAGGAGTGGAGCTTTATCTGAGAGAAGACATATCACTTTCTAAAGCGGCGGAAATCGCGGGCATGGACATAGAGAGTTTTAAGGATATGCTGAAAGTGAGGGGATTGAAGATCACCAGTTACGTCGGTTCAAAAGAAGATATCGAGAGAGGGTTGAGGTTGATCTGATTGCTAATGGTTGATACAGATATTGCCAGTGCGTTCGCTAAGTCTGGGCACTTTGATGCAATGATAAAGCTTTTTGAAAGCGTTGGAATAACACCAAGAGTTTACGAAGAACTCTTAACTCCTTTAGAGCATGGATATGAATATCCAAAGGAGATATTTGAGAATGCGAAGTTAGTGACTATTTCAGATGAAGAGCAAAGAGAATATTTGAGGCTTAAGGAAGAACACGCTAAAATCGGAAAGGGCGAGGTAGAAAGCATCGTTGTTTGTTTGAAAAGAGGTTTTTTGTTCTCGTCTTTTGACTTATAACCCCAAGAAGTCTCCCTCCGAGAGGTGGGAGATGAATTGGGTTTATTTTTCTATCTTTTCTACTCTATAAAAAACATCATTGAGATTATCGAAAAGCTTA
>JAGXOR010000185.1 GCA_023659785.1 Methanomicrobia archaeon LH_S13 | reverse complement strand
GATTTATCTCATGTAGAAACTTGCACATGTTTTCAAATGTTACTATATCTATGTAATTGAAAAGGACAATACTGACCACTGTTATTAACCCTTTAAACCTTTCTGTAACCAATTTAAGAGCGTTTATAGTGTCTTTGTTGCTATAGCCCGTGTACCACCTATGTAATTCTTCGTCCAAACCATAAAATGCTATCATAATTACGTCCAGACCCATATCATTTGCTTTTTCAATAAAGTCCTCATTAATGAGAGAACCATTTGTTAAAATCATAACGGTATAAGTGGTTTTTGTTTTTATAGATTCAATCAATTTTAGCACTTCTTCCTTTTGAATCAGTGGCTCTCCTCCACTTATTGCAATCGCAGTTGAAGCGGGATAACCGCCAAGATTTAGCAAAAGTTCTGTTATCTGTTCAACAGATGCCCTTATTGGCTTCACATCTTTAATAGGACTTATTTTTGTGGGGCACCGTATGCAATCCCAATTGCATCCCCATGTTTTAATAAAAATAAAACGTTCCTTAAATACTTTTCTTACTAACCCATATTTAAGTTCATAGATTACTGGATATATTATTAATTGCCCATCGTGTTTCAAAACTACATCTGCTATTTCGTTTCTATGTGCTCCTCTGCCTTCTCCTTTACCATTATAAAATCTTCTCTTCATCATCCTCTTCTCCTCCTCGCTTATTCTTATCATCTCCTAATAATTCACCACCACTCCCACCTTCATTTATCCATTTTCGACTTCTTATTGCATTCATGCGACCTCTTTCATTTTCCTCAAGTAGATATCTTGTATTTTTGGTTTGTTTAGAAAAGTAGATGCTTCGATCTATCCGTGTAAAGTAGCGCATTGCAATTTCTTCAGCTTCATAACGTCTCCTTTCATGACATTCCTCATGTTTCTGTTTATCTGGATATCCAATAGGGCAAATTATCCTTATAACAAAATTTGGATTTATCCCATGGAGGAACTTGCACATGTTTTCAAATGTTACCATATCTATTTCAGGAAAAAGGTTAATACCGACCACAATTTGACCTTCAAACCTTTCTGTAATCATTTTAAGAGCTTTAATCGTGGTTTCGTTACTATGTCCCGTATACCATCTATGCCATTTATCATCCAAACCATAAAAGAATAGCATAATACCATCCAGACACAGACTATTTGCTTTATTAATAAAATTCTCTTCAATAAGAGAGCCATTTGTCATGAGGAAGATTGGATAGTTTGCTTTTGCTTTTAAAGATTCAATCAATTTTAGCACTCCTTCCTTTTGAAGCAGTGGCTCTCCGCCTGACCCAGCTATTACAATCGCAGTGGACGTTGTATCAGCATCAAAATTTAGTAAAAGGTCTGTTATCTGATCTACGGACCTCAATATTGGCACAGTGTCTTTAAAAATAGTAGATTTCACAGGGCACCATCTACAATTCCAATTGCAGCCCCAAAGTTTGACGAAGATAAAATGTTCCTTAAATATTTTTTCTCCTACCGACTCATATTTCAAATCGTAGATTACAGGATACATCATCAGCTCCTCATCGTCTTCCAGAAACATATCCTTTATATCAGTTAAGTTATAAGGGATACCACCACCCGCAACAGCGGCACCAAGAGCAGCAGTTGTTTTGATAAACGCGCGCCTGCTTACCTTAATATCATTGTTTAGTTTTCCATAACCCTTTTCACGTGCTCCTTCGCTTTCGCCTTCACCATCGCCCTTCATCTTCTTCCCCTCGCCGCCCCCTCAGGTGGAACTTTCATGTTGGGGATATCTTTGGGCATATGGCTATATAAAGGGTATACTTTTTTTTCCATAAGGTGTTTAAAAAATTATCTTTAAGATTTATAGATGTTAATTAAGGACTTTGCCACAATAAAGTCATAAAGAAGTTTTATGATAGCAGGCATAGACGTTGGTGGAGCGAATACGAAAATAGCGACTTCAGATGGCTCTTCCGTGCGATATATCTATGCACCTCTCTGGAGGAACAAAGCGATTATCCGCGAAGTATTGTCAGATGTGAGAAGGGGGTTGGAGGCAGAAGGGATGGAGATAGAAGCAGTGGGGGCAGTGATGACCGGTGAGATATGCGGCTGCTTTAACACGAAAAGGGAAGGTGTTTTATACATTAAAAGAGCAGTCACCAGCATTTTTTCGGATGCGCACTTTTTTGATAAAGATTGCACTTTTAAAGATGGTTCTTCGGTGGATAAAGGCACTCTTTCCTTCGCGGCAACGAACTGGCTTGCTTCTGCGAAGTTCTTATCCGAAGAATACAAAAATGCGATATTCGTTGATATTGGGAGCACCACAAC
>JAGXOR010000184.1 GCA_023659785.1 Methanomicrobia archaeon LH_S13 | reverse complement strand
GTCCTGAGGAAGGGCGGTCTATTGGTGATGAGACAAATGGCACTTTCGCATTCATTGGCGAGACAAATCTAACATTTGTTGATAAGAACGGGAGTTTAATACCTAAGGGGTATCTGATAAGTGCCTGGGAGGATAGCAACATAAATATACCCTTTCCTAATAATGAAACTATTTTTGATTCTAAAAAAGAAGCATATCGTCTCCTTTCTGGATTCTATAAAGTCACAGATTTAGTTGGTGTGGAAAAGAGCCGTGTATATTTTGCCGCTAAAGATGAAATAAGAGTTGAAACCAAAGTATGTGGAGAACCTTTTTCATGGGTTACAAGAGGGGGTGATATTACTTTTAAGGCGGACACGAAATTGCATAATATTAAAGGTAATCAGACAAACAATATCACCTATAAACTTTTAGACCCCGATGGTTTACGTGTACCAGGGTATTCTCTTAGCGATATTGATGTTAGCGAGAATGGTGAAAATACTAAAACGATAAACACTGCTGGACTGAAAACAGACGTTTATACGCTCAGTATAGAAACTGACCCTGATACAAATAATGGACTTGATGTAGAAGGTCCTTCGGTTACTTTCGAAGTTAAAGGCATAGGTGTCACAGTAGAGGCGAAACCTGAAGAACAAGTCGTTACTGATGAAATTGTATTCACTGTATCTACTACTCCACATACAGATATTACCCTGAATGTGACACGAGGTGTAGCTTCGAATGTGTGGTTCGAAAAGGGTATGGGTTCTGGTGAGGTAAAGAGTGGCGGGCACAGTGCTTTTGGAACATCTGATAAAGATGGTAATTTCAAGGCAGTAGCATCTTTTACAGAAAAAGGCGATTATGATATTACCGCAACTGAACGTATCATTTATACTGAGAGAGGAATAACCGTAGGAATTACGATATACGAACTTAAGTTGACTGCTCCTAAGGAGGGTGTACATTATATTGGTGAAGTTCTTAAGATTAAAGGTTCCGCGAATGTAGGCACTAATATGACGATTAAAATTGATGGTTCAACATTCAAAGAAAATGCTCAATTTGATGATGAGTATGATTGGTTAACCGAAGAAAGCACTCTGGGTACGCATAAGATTGAGATGTGGGTCCTACCACTTTCTGATCCTGAAAAGGATCCTCCCGATGATTCGGTATCCATAGTACTTATCCGGGGAGGATTATTTGCAAAGACGAGTGCAGACTTTGTTGCTCTGGGTGACGACTTCACAATCGAAGGCACCGTGCCAGGCCGAGACCGCGTGGACATCCTGACGATTGCACCTAAAGGTGGCGATGGAAAAGGACTTGACCTTGACGACATCTCTAACGAGACCGATGGTGATTTGGATGCTCCGGGTCTTACGCACCACATTTGTGGTATAACCGATGAGAAATTTAAAAAGGATAAAATAAAAGTTAGCGTGAAGACGGATACCGGCACGTATTTAATAGCAGTGCTCAATTATGGAAGGGACCGAGTATGGGGAACAAGCGGCAGCGACAACCTGTTAAAAGTTATAGGCTGTCCACGCGGGAAATGCGATAAGGAATACCTGAAAATCAAGACGACCGACCAGATCATAAATATAACAAAGCATGAGACGGTCAATGCCGCGGGCAGCGATGACCTCTTATGCATAGTAACGATAAAAGTAGAAAACGGATTTGTCACGCTTGACGACATAGATGATGTTCCACTTGGCAAAAATATCGAGGTCACGGGTACGACAAATAGAAAAGTGGATACGCCCATCATCGTCACCGTTGAAGGGTTGGAAAAGAATGCGACGAAATTAAAACCTAAATTCGCCACTGTCAAAGCAGACGATAAGAATTTCTACAATAAATTCAGCATTTCGTTTGACACTGCGTCCGCCAAAATAGGGAAATATGAAGTGACCGCAGATGATGGCGACGGACACATTGATACAAAAACGGTAAATATTCTCCCGGCAGTCGAACCTTCAGTCAATGTCAGTGCTACGCCCACTCCGGGAACTCAAAGTCAGAGCACAAATAAGAGCAATGCTACGTCCGCGCCACAGATTGCAACGCCCACAGCGACGCCGATAGAGACAGAGAAACAGCCTGGTTTTGAGATGATATTCACTATTACCGGATTACTTCTTGCAGTAACCTGGTTAATGCTAAAGGTGAGGCGGCAGAAGAAGAGGTAGATAAATAAATAGAATTGAAGCGAAGAGAAGCTACGGAGAATTATAAATGACGTAAAAGTGGAATACCAGAGAGATTACTTTGAATCGAATAGTGAAAATGAATTGGATTTAATTTATGAGCCAAGAAGTCCCCTTCCGAAAGGTGGGAGATGAATTGCTCCTTTGTTA
>JAGXOR010000183.1 GCA_023659785.1 Methanomicrobia archaeon LH_S13 | reverse complement strand
ATACTATCAAATAATAGAAAAATGGACAAAAAGTTCATATTTTGTCACCATATTTTTTTCTTTTATTTTAGCACAGGTTTTCTTTCTTCTAAAAAGAAAAAGTGTTGTGATGATGGAATTTGAGATATTGCATAAGGACTTAATGGGAAGAATAGGAAAGCTCCGAACACCGCATGGGAACGTAGAGACGCCGACTATAATGCCGGTAATTAACCCGAATCTCGTATCAATCCGGGCTGACGAAATGAAGAAGTATGGCGCTGAGGTACTCATTACCAATGCGTATATAATTCATAAGAAAGAGGATTTGAGAGCTCAAACTATTAAAAAAGGCATTCATTCGCTTTTAAGCTGTGAAATGCCAATAATGACTGATTCGGGCTCTTATCAACTCTATGAGTATAAAGACGTAGAAGTAAGTAATAGGGAAATATTGGAATTTCAGCACCGTATAGGCTCTGACGTATGCGTGCCTCTGGATATCCCAACAGCGCCATACGCAAAGAGAGGAAGAGCAAAGAAAGAGTTAGAGGAAACACTGAGCAGGATGCGAGAAGCAAGAAGCATAATTCAAGATGAAATGCTTGCGGGCGTTGTGCAAGGTTCCACATTTTTAGACTTGCGAGAGGAGAGCGCAAAGGGCGTTGCAGAAATCGGGTTTGATATGTATGCAATAGGGGGTGTGGTGCCCCTGTTGGAATCCTACAAATTTGATACCCTGGTGGATATAATCGTAGCGTCGAAAAGGAATTTGCCGTTGAATGCTCCTGTTCATCTGTTCGGCGCTGGGCATCCCATGCTTTTTCCCTTAGCTGTTGCTTTAGGCTGCGACCTCTTCGATTCCGCAGCATACGCGATATATGCAAAAGGGAGGAGATATATAACGAGTGCCGGGACGAGAAGAATGGATGATTTACGGTATCTTCCCTGTTCTTGCCCTGTGTGTTCCTCTTACAGCTTGGAAGAGGTAAAAGAGAGCGAGGATTTACTTGCATCGCATAATTTGTGGGTTTCGTTTGAGGAGATGCGAATAGTAAAGCAGAGTATAGCGGAGGGAAGTTTATGGGAGCTATGCGAGAGGAGATGCAGGGCATATCCCGCTTTGCTAAACGCATTGAAGCAGATGACAAACTATGTACAGTTGATTGAGAAATACGATCCTACTACAAAGCATCCTTTCTTCTATCTCGGCGAGACTTCTGCACACAGACCCGAGGTGCTGAGATATTCCCATAGGCTGGATAGGTTCAAATTATCGGGGAACGTACTGATAACTGCGACCGCAACGGCCGAAGGGTTAAAGGAAAAAGAGGTGGAAAGTGTAAATTATGACCACGTATTTTTTGTTAAACCTCCGTTTGGACCTTGCCCAATAGAATTGGGGGAAAGTTATCCGGTGGGACATTCGGAAATACCTGTGGAAATGGATAACGAGGCTAAGGTGGTGGCACTACAAAATATATTGAAATTGCTGGAGCTGAACAAGGTTAAAGCGAAATTCGTTTTCCTTTATGACAGTTCTTGGGAGCATCCGTTGATTGAAGAAATAGAGAAGTATGCTGAGGTGAGGAAGAAAAGTGGAGATGGAGAGAGATAAAAAACTTTTAAAATTCACAAGACTGATTTTATAATAATAGGAGTCGTTTACTATGCACGAGTATGGAATTGCAATTTTCGACACACGAACAAGGATAAAAGAATTGGAGGAGCTAATATATCCCTCTATTTTTTATTCTTCTTGGCGAACGGAGAGAGAAAAAATTCGTGCCATGTACAGGCATAAAATCAGGATTGGTAAAAGCATAGTGGAAACGATTGGGGGTGTAGAAGAGAAGGAAGAATTATCTGATAGCCTGGATTCACTGTATTTGGATTATGTTGCTCTGTTTGGATTTTCATCGGTTGAAGTGAAAAAATGCGAGGCTGAGGTCGAAGCAGAAGTTAAAAAAATAGAGGCTAAAGCATATTTCTACGCTTATGCATCCGGCGAATCCGCGGCAGAAGTGTATGTGTCAAATTCTACAAAATGGGTAAAAGCTCGTGTGGCAATGTTATTTGCTCAAGTAATGAAGAAATCATATACGCACCAGGTATATGCGCGGGGGGAATTAGCTATGCTGAAAATGGATTTAGGTAGCCTGGAGAGAAAGCTCTCTGAAGAGCCAGATTCACAAATAAAGGCAGACATAATGGAGGAGATAGAAAAGGTAAAAGAGCTTTTGTTCTCGCTTGGCAAATAAGAAATGAAAGAAGAGAAGGGGGATTTAAACAAGCCTTGCAGCGCTGGCAAACTTGATTTTCCGTATAAACGATTCTGCTTCTTTGTTATTTAGGTTGTTTAGGTTATGAGATTTAAACATTTTGTTTCAAACCTCTTCGTATGATACTATTAA
>JAGXOR010000182.1 GCA_023659785.1 Methanomicrobia archaeon LH_S13 | reverse complement strand
TTCATGCTTCACTTTGTATGTCAGTATCATTTTCCTTTTTGCTCCTCTATGTATCTTATATGAGATAGAAAAACTTGAGTAAGAAAGCAAATAATAAAAATAGGGGTTAAAGTGAAAGAAGTGGTCAAAACAGAAAATAAAACAAAAACATGGACGTATCGCATAATTGCATCTTTAGTAGGGATTGCAATTCTCTTATCATTGGTTTATTATGCAGGCTTTGAGAAGTTCTTTAAAATCATTATCCAGACATCTCCTTATTGGATCCTTCTATCAGTGATTATCTATTCGATATCTTGGATTTTTAGAGTACAGCGATTGGAAAGATTTACCGGAGATGCAGGTGAAAAGATTGGATTTTTTGAGCTCTTTAAACTGTTAATCTCTGGATATACGCTAAACATCCTCCTACCAGCAAGGCTTGGGGATGCTGCAACGATATTCTATTTGAAGATGAAGAAGATTACTATTGGTAAATCCACAGCTATTATCTTCCAACTAAGGATTTTGGATGTCATAGCTCTTCTTATATTATCTTTACCCGTCTTTGCCTTCTTTTTCCGTGATGCTCCAACATGGGTCGGAACAACGCTGTTAATTTGCATCTTCATTATAGCGATTCCGATTTGCATTGTGCTCTTCGATAAAGCGAAGCATTTTTCCGATCTTTTGAATAGATTGGTAAATAAATTCAACAATAAAATTTTTAAAATTGTTTCTAAAAAGGTTAATGATGCGTATATTCACTATCACGAAATCATCTTAAACAAACATCTGTTATTTATCTCTATTTTAATATCCATGATGATCTGGCTCTTCGATATTTTAACATGCTATATGGTTTCGATTGCCGTTGCCTCACCTATACTAATTACTGTTGCGGTACTCGGCGTCTGCATTGCAAACGTTGCAAAGAGCGTTCCATCAATCCCTGGAGGAATAGGGATCTATGAGAGTGCGTTGGCAGGTATATTGGTCTTGTTTGGCACAGCATTCGATGTTGCGATTACGATTGCGATACTGGATCATGCCATCAAGAACCTATTCACGCTTGTATTTGGAATTCCAGCAACGACAAGTATCGGATTAAAATTCTCTGATATTAAGAAATTAAAGCAGGAGCTGGTTTAAGCATTTTTAAGCTCTCTCCACAATCTTATAATCTGAGTCCCCATCCCAATCACATCCCTCTTCAAATCAACCTTTGTCTTACTACCACTTCTCCACTTTACTGGAAGCTCCTTTATCTTATATCCTCTTCTTTGAGCCCTTACAAGTATCTCAGTATCCCAGAACCAGTGATTATCTTTTACCTCATCTAAAATATCAAATAACGGTTCTCTTTTGAATGCTTTAAAACCGCATTGATGGTCTTTTATTTCTGATTTCAATAAGAGCCTTGTTAAAAGATTGAATCCTTTACTCGCAATCAATCTTGTAAAAGACCTCTTTACATCACTCTCTTTTAACATTCTCGAACCCATTGAAAAGTCATACCCATCTTCACTTATCGAGTTTATCAATTCTTCGAGGTGTTTCAAGTCGGTTGCGAGGTCAACATCAATGTATGCGAGTATTTCTCCATCCGAAGATTTAAATGCACGATTTAACGCTTTTCCACGACCTAATCTATCTTTGCTGTGCATATGTTTTATGTAAGGATATTTTTTTGCGAGTTCTTCTGCTATTCTATCGGTTCCATCCGTTGAGCCATCTTCGGCGATGATGATTTCAAAAGAGGGAGTTATTTTGTACAAAGCATTTGCTACTTGTTGAACTGTGTCCTTTAGCCTTTCTGCTTCGTTGTATGCTGGGAGGACAAGTGAAACTTCAACCATGTTCTATCCTTCTTTTTATGCTATGCATAAGTATTAATAGTATGACAATAAGTGATACTAAAGAGATTGCTCTTCCAAATTTATAGGAGGCAGGGTTATATAGAAAGGATACATTATGCCCCCCTCCTTTTAAATAAATAGATCTTAGAGGATTTTGATTAACCCCTCCCTTTTAAGAATATTAACAATTCAATAAGTTTTCTTGCTCATTTTTTCTGTTTTTTCTCATCCTAACTGCTCAAATCCTTACCTTTTTCGGTTTTTGTCGATAGCTACCGCTACCCTATACAACACCCTGCTTTTTGAGCGTACATAAATGGTACAGGTTAAATCCAAATGCAGTAAATATCATTTTGACGTTCACCCTTCGTACCGTGGTTACCATTACGTGTGGTGTGATACATTGAAAACCCTTCTGATAACCGCATATTGCCTCTCGCCTGGAGCTCGCTTTTTGCTGATTCTGATATTCCGCAACTTATCCATGATGCTCAAGGGGTGATCCCGAGCACCTCGTTTCATCGTCGCGGTGGAGCCTTTGGGATTAGTTCCGTGATATCCTTTGTCACGGTACACGACCTCACCTTC
>JAGXOR010000181.1 GCA_023659785.1 Methanomicrobia archaeon LH_S13 | reverse complement strand
TGCGATGCCCCCATTGATAGCATCACACGAAGAGGTTTGAAACAAAATGGTTGAAGCTCATAACCTATTCCCTCTCTGAAGGATTTAATTGCAAAGATTCTCGATTTCTGCTTCGCTTCCACCGCCAAGCATGGCGCCTGCTTCTGTGCTCGCCATAAATGTAGAAGCGGTTTTCAGCGCCGCTACCTCGAGGTACGATTCCTCTGTCACCTCTTGTAAAGCCAGAATATTATACACCGCTCCTATTACCGCTCTTTTCTCAACCTCTCCAACCAAATTGAACCAGAAATCAAGACTATTGCTCCATAAGCCAACCCTAAAATAGCCGACACCTTTGCCCCCTATCGTATGCATGCTTTCTCTTTGCCAAAAAGATAATACTTTCTCTTTTAAAGTTTATTAATTTAATAAGCCTGAACGGATAGGCAAAGATGTATAATAACAAAATAGCTGTGGAAATCACGGAAGTCTCGAAGAGATATGGTTACTTACAGGCTTTAAAATCCGTATCGCTGCGAATAAAAGAAGGTAAATTTTTGGTCTTTTCCGGTCCCAATGGAGCAGGGAAGACAACATTGCTGAAAATAATCGCCACGCATATCTTGCCATCTTCGGGAACAGTGAAGATATTCGGTAAAGATGCATTCAAAAATGGGGGCGAAACAAGAAGAAGAATTGGATTAGTAACACATGAGAGTTTTCTTTATGATGAGCTGAGCGTCAGGGAGAATTTGCTCTTTTATGCGAAACTATTCTCGGTAAACAAAGAAGAGGACTTCCTCGATATAATTGAGTTTTTGGGGTTGAAACGTTGGTATAACGTTCGGGTGAAGCAACTGTCGCATGGTTTAAGAAAAAGGGCAGACATCGTGAGGGCGTTAATCCACAATCCTGATTTAATATTGCTTGATGAACCTTTCGCAGGACTGGATACGAAAACCTGTGACGTGCTTGTAAATTACTTCAAAAGCCAGGAAGGAAAAGGAAAGACGCTATTAATATCCTCGCATTCCCTGGAGTGGTCGAAGAAAATTTGCGACAAGGGAATCTCGCTCGATAAAGGTAAAGTAGTTGGAGAAATGTCATTTTAGAGGAGAAGGGGCAATAATGAAAAATATTAGAATTTGGGATTTTAAAAGAGCTGCTTTCAGGATAGCGGAGAAAGACCTGCGGACAGAGTTCCGGCGATCTTATGAGCTTCTATCAATACTTACTTTTTCGGTAGGCTCCATTCTGATTTGCAGCTTTGCGTGGAGTGGTGGTTCTGTGGGTTCAAAACCAGAAGTAGCAGCCGCAGCACTCTGGATTATCCTATTCTTCACAAGTATTCTCACGTTTACCACTTCTTTTACGCGCGAAGCAGACCGGGGAACGCTTGGTGGTTTGAAAACCCTGCCTTGCTCACCACTGGCAATCCTTTTCGGGAAAATCATTTATGGAATAGTGCTGCTCTTTTTCGTGGAATGTGTGTTAATTCCTTTTTCCATCATATTTTTAAACCTCGATTTGGGCGGAAGATTCCCGGCTCTCTTGCTTGTATGCCTCTTAGGTGCGGTGGGGCTCTCGTTTGCGGGTTCTTTTGTTTCCGGGCTCGTGATGTTCTCAGAGGGTAAAACCTTACTTCTTTCTTTTTTGCTTATTCCTATTTGTATGCCAGTGCTTATACCATCAGTTGTGGCAATGAAGGAAATTATCGGTGGTTCTGGCATAGCTGAAGTGATGCCGGCATTGAGACTGTTAATCGCCTTTCTCCTCCTCATAACAGCGATAATGATTCTTACTTTCGAGTTTGTGCTTGAGGAATAGCACCAATAATCTCTGTAATCTCGTCTTGCGTAAAGTTGTGTGGTATAATATAAAACACCCATTCTTTGTCCGCCCAGAAATAGTGCGGCACACCGTCTGACGAAGTTTGGTATACCTGCTTCTCAGCGATTGTAAGCTCTTTCAGATTAGAAGCCCAATTGCCGCCCCATTTGCGCATACCCCCACCATTTTCTCAGTTTCGTTGTTTGTAATCGTCTCGTTTGGATACAGAGTCGTCCACAGCGTCAAGAATTTGTCTTCTTTTATGTAATGCACGATTGCCACATCTTCGATATGTTCGATACTGCCGGTATGCGACTGCTTTACACGCTGCAAGGCATCCACACCGCTGGATACTACTATTTTCTTCATGCCCAAGAGCTCATCAGGAGCGATTTTAGATGCATTCACATTCGTTTCAGGCGAGGCTGAGGGTGTGAATGTGGAAGTGGCTTGCTTTTGGGATGGTAACTCGATGTAGCCGACATACGTCAACGCCGCTGCCAGTAGGACCGTAATCGCAATGAGAATCACAAGGCTTCTTTTGGTCATATTCATAGACTTTCGGTATTGGGATTGTAAGGACATAGCGGGTCTTCAGCCCATATATCGCCCTCTTCTGCATACGCCTTTTCAACAGTTCCAGTTTTCATGCTCTTATGTGGTTTTAAGTGTATGCAA
>JAGXOR010000180.1 GCA_023659785.1 Methanomicrobia archaeon LH_S13 | reverse complement strand
AATACTATCAAATAATAGAAAAATGGACAAAAAGTTCATATTTTGTCATCATAAACCCCATCGAGTACGTAATGGAACTCTTCGAGAATCCTGCTTCTTGGAACATGGCTTGCATCTCTTTTCCAGTGTAGAGCCTGATCCCATATCTTTTCACATATTTTGTATGATCCCACCCAGCATCTGCATTCAATGACAAACTGATAACTAACTGCCCTCCCGGGCGTAATACTCGATGTATCCCCTTCAATGACTCAACGGGCTCTGGAAGATGCATACGATTCCATGAAGCTTCCAGAACCAAAACCAATCTCAAGATAATCGTCTTCTGGCTGAATGCACTATTTCTCGTTACCCCTTATCCCCCAGCACCTCTTCCACAATAAAGAGGTCCTTATCCCCTCTTCCCGAAAGGTTCACCACAATCAAATGGTCTTTTCGCCCTTTAGCCTTAATTTTTGCTTCTTCTATCGCATAATGAACCGCATGAGCAGATTCCAATGCAGGAATTATCCCCTCTTTCCTGGACAGAATCCCGAAAGCTGTTAAAGTTTCCTCATCTGTTGCTGAATCCATCTTTACCCTTCCTGCCTCTGCTAAATACGCCAGCTCGGGTCCTACACCGGGATAGTCAAGCCCTGGTGCAAAACTGTATGACTGCTTTATTTGACCATGCTCATCCTGCAATAATTTCGAATACATACCGTGCAAGACGCCTTCAGTACCTGCACAAATGGATGCTCCATGCTCACCGGTCTCTAAACCTTTTCCCGCAGCTTCCACGCCTATAAGCTCCACCTCCTCTTCTTCCATGAAATCGTAAAATATGCCCATTGCATTACTGCCCCCGCCGACACACGCCACGATGGTATCAGGCAACCTGCCTTCCGCATCTAATATCTGTTCCCTTGTCTCCTTGCCTATGACTCGCTGAAACTCCCTCACCATTAATGGATAGGGATGAGGTCCAACTACGCTGCCTATCAGGTAATAAGTATCCGTGACATTAGTTACCCAATCTCGCATGGATTCGTTTATCGCATCCTTTAGCGTTTTAGAGCCGGAATCAACTGGACTCACGCGTGCACCTAAAAGCTCCATCCGGAATACATTCAATTTCTGCCGCTCTATATCTTCAGTACCCATGTAAACCTCGCATTCAAGCTCCAAGACCGCTGCAGCCATCGCAGTTGCCACTCCGTGCTGACCTGCACCAGTTTCTGCAATTATTCGTTTCTTGCCCATGTGCTTCGCCAGCAAACACTGCCCCAGTGTATTGTTTAGCTTATGCGCACCGCCGTGCACCAAATCCTCTCGCTTTAGATAAATCTTCGCACCATACGTCTCAGATAGATTCTTCGCGAAGTAAAGAGCTGTTGGGCGACCTGCGTAAGTTCGTAAAAGCTTGTCTAACTCCTCTTTAAAACTTTTGTCATTGGAAAAACTATTAAACGCCTCTTCAAGTTCCTCTAATGCCGACATCAACACCTCAGGCGCAAACTTTCCGCCGTATATTCCATATTTTCCTTCTTCATCGGGTTTACTCAACATATCTACTCTCTCTTTTGCTCTATTGCATTTTGCCAAATATAAAGTAACTTGACTTTGTCACATTTAAAATTTACCGCAGAGAACGCTGAGTTCACAGAGAAAATTTCAGTGCAGATTTTATGTTACCTTATCCTCTGCGGTTAATCTGACAATGTCAAGTTAATTATTACCTTGCCTATTGCCTATTGGCTTTTTGCTGATTTCGCCGCCTCTATGAATTTCTTCACCTTTACCATATCCTTCTTTCTCACCTCGCTCTCCACACCACTGGACACGTCCACGGCATAAGGCTTCACCACTGCTATTGCTCTTGCGACATTATCGGGATTTAAACCTCCGGCAAGTATCACCGGCTTTTTCACACGCTCTACGATTTCTTTACTTATGTTCCAATCATGTTCTTTCCCGGTTCCACCTATTTCTCCTCTTCCGCCTTGCATGGTATCCAGCAATATTGCATCTACGACACTCTCATACGCTAAAGCGTTATTTAGAGACTTTTTTTTATTTCCGTCCACGCCAACCTTTTTTATTATTCTTACTCTGCTTTTTATATTCTCACGTAAATCTGCAACGAGTTCCACCGACTCCTCACCATGAAGTTGCACGCAATCTGCTTCTGTGTCCTCGATTGATTTTATTTTATCATGCTTGATTGGGACGTTATCCAACGTGACAACCACGACTTTTGATACAAATATAGGCAAAGCCTCGAATATTGCCTTTGCATCTTCTAAATCTATATATCTTCTCGTATTAGCGACATTTATCACGCCGATGGCATCAGCACCTGCTTCTGCTGCTATTATAGCATCCTCGACATTCGTGTTGCCGCAGATTTTTATTTTCGTAGTTGTGTTTTGGGTTCTAGTGTAAGTAGTCATAAGACTACCTCCACCTGAGGCTTCATCGTATCATATAGCGACCTCACGAGTTCATCGACCC
>JAGXOR010000017.1 GCA_023659785.1 Methanomicrobia archaeon LH_S13 | reverse complement strand
GCCTCAGGTGGAGGTAGTCTTATGACTATGAAAGACCGCTTAAACTAGAACCCTACTAATCGCTTCACAGCTTCATCCTGCCTATATCCACGTATCTAATATTGCTTTCTTCTCCTACTTTCTCTTTAAACGAAAATATCATCCTCTTCTTCACGCCATGCGCCAGCCTTATTGCCCTTGATAATTCATGCATTGAAAAAACATGCTCTTCAGGAAACACGTGAATTAAATACGACGAATGCTTCTGTTGCGCTGCTTTGTACACCCTAAAATGTGCACCGAATTTAAAACCCGTCTTTACTATCATCTCTTTTTCCTTCAAATCATCATAAACCATGTATTTATCCATAAAATCATTTTCTATTGAGCGTGCATGCTCGATGAACTGGTCAAAGTTAACAGGTTTGGAGGGCTGTACAATCCCAAAACCTGACTTCTGTTCACTGACTTCCATTTGTAGCAGACCCTCCTTCATCAAATAAGCCGCTTCAACCAGAGAAAGCAGCAGCCTCTTTTCCTTCGTTAATTTACCATAAAAATTCTTCATATAGAGATCCTCAGCTAAATCCGCATCCCATAATACTACTCTGTCACCTAGCAAGGTCGCAATCGCTTTTTCTATCTCTTCCTCTTTTTCCCTTCTTTTCCCTTCTCCCTTTTCAAATTTCGCTTCCTTCACATCATAGTAAGTGGTGTCGCTCTCTTCATCAACAACAGCAATAATTGGCTCTTTTCTCATGTTATGGGCAGAAATAAGTAGCGCATCCAACTCTTTCAACGGAAAAAACCCTCTTTCCGATACAATACGGATGAAATACCTTGCTGGTTTCTCTCCCGGCTTAGCTCCACGAGGATAAAGCCAGAAATCAACTCCACCTGGCTGCACCACATACCCCCGCTCCTTCAAATCGTGATAAACGATGTATCGCAGTCCGAACATCGGGGAGATGCCTAATGCATGGTTTAAGAAATCCTTAAAATTTAACTCTTTTTCTTCCCCCTCTTTTATTTTTATCGTTAGCATCTCTGTTTCAAGCAAAAAAGCCGCTTCTTCCAGCGATAGCTCTAACCTGCCTTTTCTTCTTCCGTACCCTTTGAACTCAAAAATCTCGGCTTCTGACTCCTTTACTACGACTTTTTCGTCTGAAAGTTCTCCTTGCATCGCTCCTTTTATAACCTCTCAGATTACACAGATTTTTACAAGAAAATAAATTATTTCTAATAAATGCATAAAATAAAATGAATAGCGAGGAATACGACATAGAATACTTCAAGGAGAACGAATTCATAAGGAAGAAATGCGAAAAGTGTGGCTCGTACTTCTGGAGTCGTGACAAAGATAGAAACACATGTGGTGATGCACCCTGTGAAATTTATTCGTTTATAGGCAAGCCCATTTTCAAGGAGAGAAGCGTGGAAGAGATAAGAGAAAGCTTCCTATCTTTTTTTGAACGGGGTTCGCACGCGCACAGGAGAATGAAAAGGTATCCCGTTGTAGCACGGTGGCGGGATGACATTTATCTTAATATCGCCTCTATTGCAAATTTTCAGCCTTCTGCAACCTCAGGCAAAGTACCGCCACCTGCAAACCCGCTCGTCATTTCGCAACCCTGCATAAGACTTGAAGACCTTGAATCCATAGGAAAAACTGGTCGTCACTTAACCACTTTCGAGATGATGGGGCATCATACCTTCAATAAGAGAGGGGAGGAGGAGATATACTGGAAGAACGAGACCGTGGAGTATTGTGATACCTTCTTGAAGCAACTTGGTGTGGATATGAACAGCGTAACGTATAAGGAAGCGCCGTGGGTGGGAGGAGGAAATGCAGGACCCTGTCTTGAAGTCATCACAAACGGATTGGAGCTTGCTACACTCGTCTTTATGGACCTCGAACTTTTTCCACAAGGGGAAATAAGCATAAAAGGGCAGCGATACAATAAAATGGACACTTACATCGTGGATACCGGCTACGGGTTAGAAAGATTTGTATGGGCTTCTAAAGGCACTCCCACGGTGTATGATGCGATATTCCCGGATGTAATAAAGGAATTGGTAAATGGAGCAGGGATTGAGCATCCATTAGAGAAACATGGCGAGATGATAATGGAAATAGCAAGTTTGTCTGGAGCCATGAGTAGAGGAGAAATAGTAAAGAGGTTAAGTATTTCGCCGGAATTTTTAACGAATGTGCTGGAGCCGATAGAAACAATCTATGCAGCCGCAGACCATACAAAATGCTTAGCTTTCATGCTCGCCGATGGCATCGTGCCTTCCAATGCGAAAGAGGGCTATCTGGCAAGATTGGTCTTGAGGAGAACTTTCAGGATGTTAAAAGCCCTGGGGGTAGAAATACCATTAGAGGAAATAGTGCTCATGCAAATAAAAACGCTCAGAAATTCTTTTCCGGAATTAGAAAATTCGGTGGAGAGAATTGTTGAAATAGTGTCGTTAGAGAAGAGGAGATATGAGGAGACACTTTTAAAAGGAGAGAGATTTGTAAAGCAGCTCGCAAAGGAATGGAAAGCAAAGGGTGAGCAAAAAATACCCCTCGATAAACTGATTGATTTATACGATACACGTGGACTACCACCGGAATTTGTGAAAGAGGTGGTGTCTAACCGGGAAGCAGGTATGGATGTAAAAGTAGATTTTCCAGAAAATTTTTATTCGTTGGTTGCGAAGATGCATAGCGAGGAGAGCAGAGGAGAGATAGAACCCATTATGGGAGGAATAGAAGAAAGAGTAAAGTCAATTCCGCCAACAACAAAATTGTATTACGAAGAGCTGTCAGCGGTAGATTTCGAAGCTACTGTTTTGGACTCGTTTGATGATTTCGTTGTATTGGACAGAACACTTTTTTTCCCTGAGGGCGGCGGTCAGCCTGCTGATACAGGTAGCTTAATGCTTAAAGACGAGCACAGAGCAGTGAAAGTGCTGGACGTGCAGGAAGTTGGAGGCGTTATTCTTCATAAAGTAGAGAATGATGGGGTAGGCAAGGGGGCGGTAGTATCCGGGCACATAGACGCAGAGAGACGAATCGCACACACAAGACACCACTCGGCAACGCATCTTGTAGTATGTGCAGCGAGGAAAGTGCTGGGTGGGCATGTATGGCAGGCAGGGGCGCAGAAAGGTGAAAAGCGCGCGAGAATTGACATCACTCACTTCAAAAGAATCTCTGATGCTGAGCGAAGCGAGATAGAGATGCTTGCAAATAGAATGGTCATGGAAAACAAGGAAATAAAAGCGAGCTTTGAGGACAGGAACGAAGCAGAGCAGAAATACGGGTTTCGTATTTATCAGGGTGGCGTTCCCCCAGGTAAGAAAATACGAATAGTGCGGATAGGCAAGGAAGAAGATGTGCAGGCATGTGCCGGAACGCATTGTTCAAAGACTGGCGAGGTCGGTCAGATAAAAATATTGCGTACTGAGCGAATACAAGATGGTATCGAGAGAATAGAGTATTCCGCAGGGGAGGCTGCCGTCGAGGAGATACAAGCGAGGGAAGAGCTGATAAGGAAATCCGCTTCCGTATTAAGAGTGCCTCACGAGGAGCTCTCTATAACGGTTGAGAGGTTCTTTGAGGAGTGGAAACAGTTACGAAAGGAGAATGAGAGTTTAAGGGATGAAATAGCGGAGCTGCGGATAGGGTTGTTAAAGGAACATGCAAGAGATATAAATGGTGTAAGGGTAATTGCAGAGGTGCTGCCGGATGCAGATAGGAAAGAAATGATGAAAATGGCATCGCATCTTTCGGCAGAGGGATTCTTAACGATACTGATAGGCAAACGCGAAGAACGTGCATCCGTCGTTTCCTCTGTCCCGACTTATCTAAAGGATGTGATAAACGCTTCTGTGTTAGTAAAGCGAATTTGTGAAGTGCTCGGAGGCAGTGGTGGCGGTAAAGCAGAAATCGCACAGGGTGGTGGTGAACTGGTGGGAAAAGCAGAAGAAGCTCGTAACGAGGGTTTGAGATTCATCAAAGAAATAGATTATAAACAATAAGAAAGATGCTGGATTCTTTCTTGCCGTTGTTATTGCTGTTTGCTTTTTCAATGCTCGGCGTGCTGTTAGGTACGATAACAGGGATTGTTCCAGGCATCCACCCAAATAACGTCGCCTTTATCCTTCTCTCCATTTCGCCTCTGATATTAGGACAGTTGCATTTCTTAACCGCGCTTGTTCCTTCTGAAACCCTACTTGTCCTTGTTGCTTCTACCATACTCGCTGCTTCCGTGGCGCATACCTTTTTGAGTTTTATACCAGCAGCATTCATAGGAGCCCCGGAAGGCGACACAGCAATTTGTGTGTTGCCTGCACATCGTTTACTTCTGGAGGGCAGAGCTTATGAAGCAACGGTTTTTTCGGTGATAGGCAGTTTTGGCGCTGTTATTTTCTCTTTTCTTTTCCTTATCCCTTTTTATGTCCTTTTTTCGACTTTTCAATTCTACGAAACGATTCAAAGCTACATGCTTTACATACTAATAGGAATATCCGCATTACTCATTTTCACAGAGAGTTTCAGCGAACGAATGGAGGTATACCAGGCTATTCTTCTTTCTTCCTTTGTATTTCTACTCTCCGGGGGTTTTGGTTATGTGATACTGAACCTGCCGGTGCACTCACCATTCTTTTTTCGCTCTACTATGCTTTTCCCAGCACTTACCGGCTTATTCGGACTATCAACCATCTTATTTTCACTGCTTCACATACCCGAGATACCGGAGCAAAGGATAGAGGAACCGGAAATGGAGAAAGGAGAGATTGCAAACTCCGTTATATCTGGCTCGGTTTTTGGCTCCCTGGTTAGTTTCCTGCCAGGCATCACTTCTGCACATGCAACCGTAATGGCAATGCTTACAAGAAGAAACAGGCAGCCAGAACAGGTAATCACGACTTTAAGCGGTGTTAACACGGCGAATGTTATTTTCTGCCTGGCAACGCTGTTTCTCATTTTTCGCGCGAGAAGCGGAGCAACAATGGCAATAAGCCGACTCTTACAAGTTCAACCATGGGAAATGGTCATCCCACCTTCATCATTGATTTACTTGCTGATAGCGGCATTAATTGCATCTGCATTCGCTTTTTACATCACGAAATACGTAGGGAAGCAATTTTCACTGATGTTCGTGAAAATACCGTATCGAAAGATGCTCATATCTATTACAGTTTTCCTTTCTGTGCTTGTTTTCCTTTTTACCGGTGCTTTAGGCTTGCTAATTCTCCTCGTAGCAGCTTGCATAGGTCTTATCCCGATTTATTTCGGCGTGAGGAGGAGTAATTGCATGGGCGTTTTGCTACTACCGATAATCGTGATGCTTTGGTGACATTAAAAATTATGTTAGCAGTTTACCAGAAACACCATACACTGCCATAGGTTTCAACTTTGAGGATTTTATCGTTACGGTGAGCTTGCCCCCTGATGAAAAGGTGTTAGCAAATTTCAATTTCCACTCTGATATAAAAGGGGGGAGTGGTGAGGTTATGGAAAAATTGAAGTCTTACCATAAATGAGACAATGAAAAAAGCCGAAGAGGTATTTATTATGTTCCATAATTAAATTGTCATAACACTATTTTTGTCTTTTTAGCGGCTTAGTCTTTTGGTTATCTAATCTGCTAAACCACTCTATCGTTCCCCGTAGCCCTTCCTCTAAGTTATACCGCGGTTCATAGCCCAAACTCTTCTTTGCCTTCGATATATCGCCCAGGGAATGTCTTACATCCCCTTCTCTTGGTGCATCATATATGAGCGTTAAATTCTTTCCCATGATTTTCATTATCATATCCGCAAGCTCATTTATGCTTATCCTGTTCCCGCATGCAATGTTATATACTCCATTGGCATTACTTTTTGCAGCAAGGATATTCGCCTTTACTACATCTTTCACAAATGTGAAATCCCTCGTTTGTTCTCCATCACCATAAATCACTGGTGGCTTGTTCTCCAAAACCCTGTTTATGAATCTCGGAATAACTGCCGCGTAGTCTGAGTAGGGGTCCGGTTTCGGTCCGTAAACATTAAAATATCGTAGAGAAACCGTTTTTAAGCCGTAAACTTCAGTGAACACCTCGCAATAATACTCTCCGAGCAGCTTTGTCACCGCATAAGGCGACAACGGATTTGGCATCATATCTTCTCTCTTTGGAAGCTTCGGCGTATCGCCATAAACCGAAGAAGAGGATGCATAAATAACTTTTTTAACACCTCTATCTTTTGCCGCAACCAAAACATTTAGTGTTCCATTTACATTTGCTTTATTAGATGCAATCGGGTCTTTTACGCTCCTTGGGACAGAAGGAATCGCTGCCTGGTGGAAAACATAATCCACATCCTTAAAAATTCCCTTCAGCAAATCTAAATCCGTAACGCTTCCTTTAACAAACTTTATATTTTGATCAAACTTTCCCAAAGTCTGAATATTCTCTATTCTCCCAGTAGATAAATCATCCACAGTAATAACTTCGTTATCCTTCTCCTTTGACAGCTCTTCAGCAAGATTTGAGCCTATGAATCCTGCTCCTCCTGTTATGACTATCTTCATTTTCTTCTCACTCCCTTTTTCTTTAACTTTTTCTTTAATATAAAATCCCTTTTGACACGGGGTATAAAACATGGACACGAATGCTACAACACAAATAAAAATATCAAAAGGTCGAATTACCATTATTTACTTCCCTGTCTCACTCCACCGTCACACTCTTTGCCAGATTCCTCGGCTTGTCTATCTCACATCCTCGCTCTTTCGCAGTCCAGTATGCGAGTAAGTGAAGAGCAACAGTGTTGGGAATGGGCGAGAGTATTGCACTTGTCCTTGGAACTCTTATTATCTCATCCACGTACTTCTCCACCTCTTCATCACCCTCCTCTGCAATTGCAATTACCGGAGACCCTCTTGCCTTTATCTCCTTTACATTCCCCAACATTTTCCCATAAGTAGTATCCGAGGTTAGTATCGCAATTACTGGTGTATCCTGGGTGAGCAGTGCAAAAGGTCCATGTTTGAGTTCCCCTGCCGCATAACCCTCTGCATGTATATATGATATCTCCTTCAGCTTTAATGCACCCTCCAGAGCAATAGGTAGGTTCACTCCCCGCCCCACGAAGAACGCATGCTCATATCTTGAAAGATACTCAGCTTGCTTTTGTATATTCGTATTATTCGTATCTCCTTCATCAAGCACTAACTGAGCAACCTGTGGCATTCGCTTCAGTTCATCAAGATATTCCAAAAGTTCACTCTCAGGCATCTTCGAAAGGAACAAACCCAGCAGATAAAAAATGATAAGCTGAGTTACAAAGCTTTTTGTCGCTGCAACGCCTATCTCCGGACCTGCCCTAATGTATATCGTTTCATCCGCGATTCTCGTAGCTGAACTACCCACGACATTTGTTATCGCTACCGTTTTACAACCATATCTCTTCGCTTTTTTCAGTGCCATCAGCGTATCCGCAGTCTCCCCAGATTGTGTAATTGCCATTACCTTCACTTTCGTTCCATCCAGCACGAAATCCGAGTAATTGAATTCAGATGCAAGCTCAACTTGAACCGGAACCTTAGCTAAATTCTCTATTATCTGTTTACCGCACAGCACGGCATAGTAGGACGTTCCGCATGCAATCATTAAGATGCCTTTGCTTTTTACATCACCATCGAGCTCAAAATCAATCCCCAGATTTATCTCATCCTCGGCTATGTAACCTCTAAGCGTGTCCATAATTGCTCTCGGCTCCTCATGAATCTCTTTCAGCATGAAGTGCTCGTACCCACCTTTCTCAGCGTCCTCTATCGTCCAGGGTATTAATCTCTCATCCCTTCTTACTTCTGAACCCCCGTTTTCTATGTATATAGAATCCTTCTTCACAACTGCGAGGTCTCCCTCCTCTAAATAAATTACCCTGTTCGTTTGTTCAAGCACTGCCGGCACGTCAGAAGCAATGAAATTCTCCCGGTCCCCAACGCCTATAATGAGTGGTGATTCCCTCCTCGCAGCCACTAAACCATCAAAACCCTTTGCCGCAACGATTATTGCATAAGACCCCTTCAAATGAGATAAGGCTTCCCTTACCGCTTCCTTTAGTTGCAGCTCAAACTTTCCTAAAGTTTGCTGCGAAGCTTGCGCAGTGTTTTTGATCAAACTTTTTTTAAAGGTTTGTTGAATCAAATGTGGTATGACTTCCGTATCGGTTTCTGATACGAACTTGCATCCCTGGCTCAAAGGCATTTCTTTTATGGATTGGAAGTTCTCGATTATCCCGTTATGGACGACGGCAATTTCACCTTCGCCGTCGAGATGAGGATGTGCATTTATTTTCGATGGTGCTCCATGCGTTGCCCAGCGAGAATTATGAGAAATCAAACAATTTGCAATAAAATTCTTGTATGTCGGAACTTCAAGGTCATAAACATATTTTGTATCGCTTTTTATCTTCTTTATGTCATTCACTCTTTGAAAAATAACTGGTGAATTGAGATATTTATGGAATAAGGGATTTAATTTCAAATGATACCTACCATTGCTCATAAGCTTTTTTATGGAATACCCAATTAGATAACCTTCACCTTGCAAACCTGAGGAAGAGGAAGAGGAATTGGAATTGGAAACGCTTATAGCTTCTCGTAGTTGTGATTGTGGTTTGGTTATGGGAACTTTTGGAACTTTTATCTTCTTATAGAAATACTCCCTTTTGAGCATTCTTATTACCTCTCTCGTTCTCCTCTGCTTCTCAGGATGTCCAAATCCAATTACTTCATAAAACAACTCTATATCTTCCCTATTAGAAAGAGCAAAAGAATAAGAGCTCTGTTTCTGTCTTACCCCTCTCTTCAGTTCGCCAATAGATGTTAAAATTTTGAATCTCAGGAACAGAAACTGTAACATTCTGATAATTTCTTCGTTGGCAACCCTCAGGGTTACTTGTTTCGATTTTAGATTTACATATCCTTCCGCATCGAACAGGCCTCTTAAGAAAGCAGCAATTTCTTCCCGGGGCAAACTTCCAACCCATGAGCTTATTCTCTTACCTTGGCTTTCAACGAATTCTGGGAAGTTTTCTTCGAGCCATAGGCACAGATATCTGCTATTTGCTTCTAATTGATATGCTTTCACACCCTTTATTTTCTTTATCTTACACCTGACAGCAAAAGTATTTCTCATCAATTCTCGGTAGATCTTCAAAGTTTCTATATCGGTATCCCTGAAGCGAAAGCGAATATACTTTTCTCGGGCGTAACCATCACCAAGGAGATAGCCAAGTATCTGCATAAGTCCAGGGTTAGTTCTATTAGGTATTTTTATTCGATAGTACCTCTTGACGAAGATATCCCTTAATACCCTTGAACTACCCTTAACTTCGATATCCTGAGCACAGATTAAAATATCATTCTTCTCTACCTCATCCACTCTCTTTTCCGTTACTCTTCCATCCTCGAGCATAACAAACATTCTATGCTCAGGAGCACATTTGATAAATGTAGATGCGGTCTTTATTTCGTATATTAAAGAAGGAGAAGTGTGTTTGAATGTTTTAACTGAAGCAGGTTTGAAATTGAGCTCTTTAAAATCAAGAGCCATAACTTTAGCCCCCTCTACTATCTCTTTTATTGGCTCTATTCTACCATCTGCTAATTGGACTAACGTGTTCGGGTGTAAACAATGAGCTATTCCGATGTTCGATGAAATTAGCTTCGAGTTTATCTTCCCTATGACATCATCAACTTTACCCTTATCCTTGTACACTTCAATTCCCTTATCAGTAGTTATGAATGCAACTCCTGCCGAGTCATATCCCCGGTATTCAATCCTTTTCAACGATTTTAAGATGATTGGCAGCGCTTCCCTCTCTCCTACATACCCCACAATTCCACACATCTTTTCTTTTAGAAATAGCCACTGGGGAATAGCCAATAGGGAATTTAGCTTAGCCCCTATTGCCTATTTGCCTGGTGCCTATTGCCTCTTTTTACACTACCCAGCTTCCGTCTGGTATTTTCCCACTCAGCTCCTTCATTGAGTTTATCCTACAGCGATTTCCAATTATCGTTCCCGGATGAGCGATTACATTGCTACCTATCTCGCAATATTCCCCTACCATCGCTCCAACTTTCACGCGGTGATGCTCACCTCCGATTTCTATATCTGCTTCTTCGCTTCGTGCTATGAATCCCCCTTCTGCATATGACCCGCCATCAAAGATAGAATTTTGAATAGAGGAGAACGAGCCGATTTTTACGCCGTCTATCAATACCGAGTTCTTAATCTCTGTAAATACACCGATTGTAACATCATTTCCAATACTCGTAGAAGGGAAAATACAGGCATTAGGTCCAATGTCGCAGTTCTCTCCTATAATGACAGGACCTTTCACATACGAATTTGCCCTTAACACCGAATTTTTGCCTATTGACACACGTCCATCTATCGTCACGCCACGTTCAACTTTTCCCTCCACCTTTGTAGGGTTCTCCCTCAGGACTATGTCGTTCAAACTGAGGATGTCCCAGGGGTAAACCGCATCCAACCATGCTCCGTGCGTTTCACATGCCTTTATACGGTTTCCTGCGTGGAGCATACTTCTTAATCCAGATGTCAGCTCTCCATTAATAAATCTAAATACCCCCTTCTCAAAGGCATATATTCCCGTATTGACTAGATTGCTTATTTCTTCGCTTGGCTTCTCTATAATGTCCTCAACCATTTCGTTTCCCACCGTTACAACACCATACTTGCTCGCATCCTTATACGCTTTTATCAATATTGCATTTCCATTTTGGTTTTCGCCCACATCCAAAAGACCAGAATCTGAAATAGTATCTGCATCAATTACGTTATCGCCAGACAAGACAAGAAATCTTTCATCTACTTTGTTCTCTGCTTGCTTCAGTGCATCTCCAGTTCCAAGCAGGTGTTTCTGAAAGACGTAATCAATTTCAACGCCTAAAGCCTTCCCGTCTTCAAAATAATCCATTATCTTTTCTTTTTTATAGCCCACAACAAGGATAATCCGCCTTATTCCGTTCCTTTCCAATGCCTCAATTACATATCGTAAAATCGGCTTATTTGCTACCTCTATCATCACCTTCGGCTTTGAAGCTGTAAACGGTCTCAGCCTTTCTCCTTCACCTGCAGCAAGCACAACCGCCTGTTTAAATCCCATTTAGTATATCCTCGAGTTTTCTTCTATATAACCAGAAGCAGAAGCAAAAGCAAAAGCACCAGGTCCAATAAGTGTGTTGTTTCCAATAACCATTCCGGCATCAATACACGCATTTATTCCTGTTTTTACTCCATCGCTTATGATTGCACCGAATTTTCTCCTTCCGGTATCCAATCCCTTTGCTTTTACTGGTGCATCATCAAACCTCAGATTTGCTATTTTCGTCCCTGCACCTAAATTACATCGGCTCCCGATAACAGAATCGCCAACATAGTTCTGATGTGGAATTTTCGTCTCGTCCATGATGATGGAGTTCTTAATCTCAACTGCATTACCTATATGGCATTTAGCACCAATAGAAGTATTTGCACGTATGTAGCTATTCGGTCCGATTACACAATTTTTACCTATCACAACGGGTCCTTCTATGTATGAACCGGATTTTATCACTGTGCCTTCACCAATTGATACCATGCCCTTTATCCATACGTTTTCTTCGAGTTCTCCCTTATTTACAGGGCTTATTCTCCCAATTAAGAGCTCGTTTGCAGCCAGCAAATCCCATGGATAACTGACATCTATCCAATGCTCAATGGGCTTCCAAAAGATGTCATTGCCATCTTCTATTAGCAATTGTAAAGAATCCGTGAGCTCCAATTCACCCCTTTTCGATTTAGCTGTTTTTGACAAGACTTTAAAAATATTTTCGTCTAATAGGTAAACACCGGCATTTACCAGGTTTGAAGGCGGTTCTCTCATCTTTTCATGAATTTTCATTATCTTCTCTCCTTCTGTCTCAATAACACCATAATCCTCTGGATTTCTTACTTCGAGTGCTCCAAGTGTGATAATGTTGTTTATAACCCTTTTAATGTCGTCAGCACTTACAATTGTGTCACCGTTCAGCATAAGGAATTTACCCTCCACCAAGCCTTCAGTTCGCCTTAATGCATCAGCAGTGCCAAGCTGCATTTTTTGCGTTACATACTGGATATTAACATCCCATTCCGCACCACTTCCAAAGTAATCACGAATGGTTTCATCGTGGTATCCGACAACGAATATAAAGTCGTTAATTCCAATGGCTTTCACCTCTCCTAACAAGTGCTCAATTATGGGCTTCCCAGATATTGGAAGCATTACTTTTGGCCTTTCGTAAGTAAGGGGTCGCATCCTTTTTCCCTCGCCAGCCGCTAAAATTACCGCTTTCATTTATCGTTTCTTTCCGTAATAACCATTTCAATTTAAGTTTAAGATAAGAGATCCAGTTTTATAGTTTTTCCTTCCATCACCGCTTCTTCCGGAACACTTACCTCCCTCTCCACATCCCACACAATCGTTTCGTTCTCTACATGCCCTGCTCTTATTTTATAAGGCGATGCAAAAACATCGAAATTCGTGCCGCCTTCCATCGGTCCTTCGGTTGAATAAGGCACCACGAACTCGTATGAGCCGTTACCGTTAGAAATTGTCCTTTCGGAGTACGTGAATTCTCTCCCTCGATTTGTAGTTATGCTTGTTGCTATTTCAACCACCGAACCGTCAGGAGTGGTTCCTCCTATCCTCGCCCCTTTTACGTATTCAAAAACCTTAACAAATTTTATCTCCTGCTCGCCTACAGTTATTATAGTGCTTGGCGACTCGTGAATAAGCCTGTAATGGTGCAAAGGCGCCAGATAGGAATCTTCACTGAGTGCTACCCCTTTGCCATCGAATATGTGAAGGCGAGCTTCCATCGTGCTGAAATACTTTGCACTTGGTACTCTCTTAGGTCCTTCTTCTGTCTCAGCCTGTGCATAATATCCCCCTGTATCTCCAGCCCATACGGTCATCGCACCAAATTTGTTGTAGAGTGCGTTCCATGCATCAGCCATCATGAAATCACTCACCACATATCGCACGCCGAGCGCATCCGCAACTTCGTTCGCTTTTGCTTCGTTTTTTACGATGAAGAAAACGCAAGCGCCGGGATTATCGCTCCCTATGGGACCGCCAATACCTGACTGAAAAGGATTTGCAACGGGAATGCGATGCGCTATTCTTGTTATCCAATGACCATAGTCCCACCAACTTATTATGGAATATGCCTCTGGCGGATAATCGTAATCCTCCATTCTATTTGTTGTTTTGTTGATAGCCGGCTCTTCGTACAAATCGTAATAATCAACACCAGGGTCAGGCGTGTTTTCTTTCATCCAGGAAAGCGATTCATACCAATCGTAAGATGGACCGCCGCCACCTCTCGCACTCGCTAAGGACGCATTTAGGGGTGGGTAAAACACCACCAAGCCAATAATGAGAACCGTGATTATGATGTCAGGACGTACATACTTTGCTATTTTTTCCGTGTTTGTTTTTGGCTTTGGCTTTGGCTTTGCTTTAGCCTTAGCCTTATCCTTCTGCATTTTTCCACCAACTGCTCCTCCTTTCTTCTTCCCCTTTACCTTTTTCTCCCCCCCCTCACGCCCCGCTTTTTCTATTCCTTCTCCTCCTCTAAATTCTACAAACTCGATTATCTTCCAGGAAACGAAACCGCAGAGAAGAGCAACGTTCACCGCGTAATAAGCTGCGAATCTGTTCTGACCGAAACAGGCGAACAGCATCACGGCACTCCATACGATAAACAAAATCTCCTCTGGTCGGAATTTTCTCGCGATATTATAACCAATCCACGGGAAAGCGGCAAATGCAATGAAGAAGGTAGTGGTGAACCATTGCCAGGCTGCAGCATCGGCAATTCTTCCGGTATAAGGTGAAAAAACGTGCATAGGATGAACCTCTGCTACGGTTAAACCAGTTACTGAAGGGTTGAATATGTGAAGCTGTCCTGTTAGGGTTGAGTATAAGGAAGGATTCAAAAAACTCAAAAGAATAAAAGATATTACAGCAAGTGCTAAAATTGCGATTGGATACCCATAAGGGTCTATTTTTTTGTAGTTGAGCGAAAAAGAAATAGCACCTAAAGTAAGGAATACCGCAATGGCAAGGAAAAGCGAAATAGCCTGGAATTCAACGAAAGAGCCGGCGTGATATACAGGGGCGATCATAGCTAATGAAATAATAAAAGCTGGGACGAAAACGATGCAAAGATGATCAGTGCTCTTTCCCCTGACATGGTCTATGGTATATTGAACCACTGCATATATAAGCAAAATGAATATGAAAAGCGGAGCGCCTATCCATGCAAGGAAATAACTTCCAAGGAAGATACCTGCAAAGAAGGAATAAACCATTGGCTTCCGCAAAGAAATCCAATCCTTCTCCAATACAGAATAAAACATTATCTCGTTTTTCTTCGCATGCTTTACCGCGAGAATAAGAAAAAGCATTGCTATCGTGCTTAATAGCGTCTCGGCAACGTGATGGTCAGTGAATCCTAACAGGGAACGAGACAAGAACTGCCCGGGAAGAATAGCGATTAGCGCAGCGGAAAGAAGCCCTGCATTCCTGTTCCACAATTCCTTACCGATGAAATAGACCGGGATAACGGTAAGAGCGCCTAAAACCGCTGGATACCACGCACCTATTACTTCTATTCCATGCTGACCCAACGTAGCAAACGGTTTTCCGAGCCCTACTATCCATATAATAAATGCAAGCAAGTAATCAAATAAAGGAGCAAAAGGGACGTTCGTGCCATGTGGATATTCTGTGAGGGCATCGAAGTAGATGCGATGCGGGAAGTTATGCAGGGTGTTTTCTACCAATCGCATGTTATACCACGGGTCGTTACCGCCGAATCGTACGAATGAGCCACTAAAAATGCTGTCATAAGGCAGAGTCCGTATGTAAAGCGATAAACAAAATATTAACGCTAATATGACACCATAGATTAAAGATGTTTTTTCTATCCTCTTCATAGTTATACTTATGCTCTTCATATCCTCCTATTACTTTTCTCTTTATTAGCTTTGCTTGTTCTTGCTTACCCATAAATATTTATTGGGTAATATATTTATCTTCCTAAAATATGGTTAGATGGATAGAAATGACAGACAAGAAGATAAGCATAATAGGTTCTGGCTGGGTAGGCACGGCAATTGGAAAAGGTTTTACTGAAATGGGCTATGAAGTAATTTTCTACGATGTAGTTGACAAAGACCTGCCAAATTTCACTATGGATATAAACTACGCAATGGAGAACTCTACTGTGTCCTTTATCTGCGTGCCTACGCCAACAGGAGAAAATGGAGGAATAGACTTGAGCTACATAAAAGAAGCAACGAAAAATATAGGAAAGATATTGGCAAACAAAGATGGCTACCATCTTGTAGTCGTGAAAAGCACAGTTGTTCCAAGAACAACGGAAGAAGTGGTAATTCCAATATTAGAGGAATATTCAGGGAAGAGTACAAGGAAAGGAGAAATAGGGATTTGCATGAATCCAGAGTTTTTAACGGAAATTGAAGGCTCATGGACTGATGAAGAAGGCTACAAAAAGGATTTCTTTACCGAAGACAGGATTGTTATCGGCGAATATGATAAAAAATCAGGTGATGCTTTGGAAGAACTTTATAAACCGTTAAATAAACCAATTTTCAGAACGAATTTGAAGACTGCGGAAACGATAAAGTATGCATCAAACGGTATGCTCGCCACAAAGATTTCATACTGGAACGAGATATTTCTTATCTGTAAAGAATTAGGCATTGATTCTCAAGTTATTGCGGATGCTGTTAGTTTTGACCCCCGCATAGGTAAATATGGAACGGTTCACGGGAAGGCTTTTGGTGGTAAGTGTTTGCCAAAGGATTTGGAGGCGTTTGTCTCTTTTGCTGATAAATATTACAAAGCAAGATTGCTGAAAGCAGTGGATGATATAAATGAAGAGATGAAAGAGAAATATGGAGCGAGAGAATGATAAGGAAAGCGGTGATACCTGCAGCAGGATTGGGGACGAGATTTTTGCCTGTGACAAAAGCACAGCCGAAGGAGATGCTGCCCGTTGTTGATAAGCCAGTTATACAATACGTCGTGGAAGAAGCGATTGCATCGGGAATAGAAGATGTACTTATTATAACGGGAAAAGGAAAGAGGGCAATAGAAGACCATTTTGGTAAGAGCGAGCTGGAAAACGAGTTTTTGGATGAGATAGACAAAATGATGCACAATGTAAACCTCCTTTATACGAGACAGCGAGAACCACGAGGATTAGGCGATGCGGTTTACTATGCAAAGAGCTTTGTAGGTAACGATGCTTTTGCTCTGCTTTTAGGTGATACGATCACCATTCCAGAATGTACAAAGGAATTGATGAGGAAATACGAAGAATTCAAGACTTCTATTATCGCGGTTGAGGAAGTTCCAAAAGAAAAAATAAGCAGTTACGGAATAATAAAAGGAAAAGAAGTTGAAGGTGATATTTACCTCATTGAGGATTTAGTGGAGAAACCGTCGCCAGAAGAAGCGCCATCAAACTTAGGAATCTTAGGTAGATACGTTTTGACGCCAGCGATATTTGATGCAATCGAGAGGACTTCTCCTGGCAAAGGAAATGAGATTCAAGTTACCGATGCGCTACGCCTCGTAAGAGAGAGAATATACGCTTATGTTTATAGAGGGAGAAGATATGATATAGGGAACAAGCTCGACTGGCTAAAATCGAATATTGAACTTTCTTTAGCTGATGAGCGGTTCAATAACGAACTTGAAAATTTCTTGCAAACACTTAGGTTATGAGATTTAAACATTTTGTTTCAAACCTCTTCGTATGATGCTATCAA
>JAGXOR010000179.1 GCA_023659785.1 Methanomicrobia archaeon LH_S13 | reverse complement strand
ATCCCCCTTTGGGTAACTTGCCAGTAATTCCAAATTGGCACAGGCAAGGAACTCCCGAAATCCCCTGATTAGCGTATATGCTCTTCAACAGGAAATAGTTTACCCTGTCTGAGATAATCTGCAGGGTGTTGCCCTGGTCTACATTGACTTTTGGGATGAAGCCGCAGTCCACCGAAATATTCCGTTAGTTGGATAGCGAAGCGGATAAATGGACGGAATAGTAAGCTATTGAGGGATAGATTCCCTTATCTTAAGGAGTGGAGTGATGCCTAGATCATCTGTGGGCTCTGTCATGCTATCACAAAACTTTTCAAAGAAGTTTTATCAAAAACGCTTCGCAATCAGTAGGGCATGGATGGGAAGTGGTGGAGAAGTGTATATCGGGGCAGGAGGAGTTAGAGAACGCTTTATAACAAACTTTGTGGAGAAAAGCATCAAAAATAAAAAATAAAAAAGCTTTTATATAGCTATGACAAACGTGTAGTTTAGGTCATTGACACTCGTGCTTAAGTGACTTTTAAAGGACAAATCTAAAAAGTGAAAATAGTGAATATTTTTTAGGAATGAAAAAGAAAAAAAGGCACCCAGCCAAATACTAAGGGATATATAAAATGAGAAGGATAAAAGCTACAATTTTGATAGCGATTTTATTGGGCATTATGCTTGGATTTGCACTATTGCACGGGATTGCCAGTGGTGGGGGAGAGGGAGTTCCACCACGTAATTCAGATGGTGATGGATACAGCGACATAGATGAAATGCTTGCGGGAACAGATCCGGATGATCCATGCGATCCAGATCCTGAATGCGATGCATGTCTATTTCTTTCCTATGTGAGTCTTGATTATCCAATTGAAAATGTAACTATTGGAGATCCAATGAGTATTACCGGAACAGCTACTCACAGGGCAGACGGATTTCCTGTTTATATTTCTGTTTCTGGACCAATAGAATTTCCAACTCAAACTGCATTATTAATTAATGGAACCTTCAATACTACATTCGATACTACAGGTGCAGAGGAGGGAGAATATTTAGTTATGGCAGATGATCTATATGGATGCACGGATCAAGCAACAGTATTTCTTACAGAAAG
Source organism: Methanomicrobia archaeon LH_S13 (assembly GCA_023659785.1). Taxonomy (GTDB): domain Archaea; phylum Halobacteriota; class Syntropharchaeia; order Alkanophagales; family Methanospirareceae; genus JAGXOR01. The sequence continues at coordinate 1,409 of JAGXOR010000179.1, read as the reverse complement.
AGAAGCAAAAACATGGTATGTGGATGACGATGGCGGTCCTGGAATAGATTTTACGAATATTCAAGATGCAATAGATGCAGCAAATGACGGAGATACTATTTATGTACACAATGGAACCTATAATGGAAATCTATATATATGGAAATCAATAACTCTTCAGGGTGAAAATCCAAAAGAAACTTTTGTCAAATTAATTCAAAACAATAGTTCTGATATTGTAGTAGCAGGTGTAGAGGATGTTACAGTTTCTGGATTTACAATGATAAGTAATACGTTTTTATTCAATCCCGAAGAGATCCATTTAAGCGGTATTGAACTAAATCATGCGAATAATTGTAATGTATCTAATAATATAATTTCAGATTTCTGGGGAGGCACTGGAGGAAGTGAACTCAGTTTCTGTAACTTTACGGGTAATGATATTTCAAATAACTCTTATGGAGTTTATGTCTGGAATTGTAGCTATAGTAAAATGGCGGATAATAGAGTATATTCAAATGGAGAAGGTATAGCAATTTGCGGTTGGTCTTGTAACAACACAGTAGCAAACAACAGCATTTTTCTAAATGGCCTTGGTGCATCCACTGGCAATTATTGCGATTTTAATAGAATCTATCATAACGATTTTGTAGAGAATGATGAGCAGGCTTATAACTGGAACCTCAGAACTAATTTCTGGGATAATGGACATCCATCTGGCGGGAACTACTGGAGCGACCACAACTGCACAGGGAATCCAAGCAATGGATCACAACCTTATATTATTGATGAAGATAGCATAGATCAGTATCCATTTGAAGATCAAAATGGTTGGTTGTTAGGAGAAAATATTTTCGACACAAAAGCGCCAGCCAATCCATATCCAAGTATCTTCGGCGCGCTCACTGGAAAAATAAAGCCAAATCACGATGTCATCGTTAATAGAATGTACACTTACGCATGCTCAGGAACAGGAGGGCACACCGAATATGTTAGATTTGAGAATGAATCATGGAACATAACAGCGAGTTGGGATGGCTACAAAGGAGATTGGCATAACATAACTTTTGATGAAGCATTTACATTATATGCAGGACTTACTTACAATTACACAATACGTACAGGCTCATATCCACAAATTCATCATAACAGGACTTTAACAGTGCCAGATGGAGAAATTACCTGCTCAGAGTTCATAGATGCAAATGGAAGGCGCTATGATGATTGGATACCTGCGATAAGATTAGAGTGAAAAGGCTATAAAAGCATCGACAGGGATGCACCCGAATTCATTCGGGTGTGGCGTGGATGGGGCTTAATGCTTGGGTGATAAACCCTTCCCCAGCTGTCTTGTGTATGGCAATGACCAAAAGAGTTAGGGTTCACAAATAAGCGGTCTTAAGTCCACCTAAGTGATCATTACCCGGCTT
>JAGXOR010000178.1 GCA_023659785.1 Methanomicrobia archaeon LH_S13 | reverse complement strand
ATAGAAGACTATGCTCCTCATTTTGTCATGGATTACACGCCCGACTGGGCTCTTAATGTTGGCATACCTACAAGATTGAAAAGGCCTTTCAGAGGATATACAAAAAAAGCCACTGGTACAACTAAGGAACATAAAAAGGATGCTGAGGCTCTACTCGGTCATTTGATGCAGATAGAGCATCATAATATGATTGAGGATTTTATTGCCAGACAAACAGAAAAGTATGATCATCTGAAAAATCTTTCCAAGGAGGAAAAGAAGTCTCTGCTCGGGACAGATAAAGCTGGAAGAGCACGAAAGCCTAAACCGGGCAGGGTTTATATAATCGACGGGGAAAGATACAGAGCTTATACGCCCGATATTCCTTTTTCCAGGCAGCTGTATCCGACTGAAAACGGTGCTATGGCGTTGGGGGGATTTAAGAATGTTAGCTTATTACCGGAAAATATTTACAACGCCTTCAAAAATTTTACAAGCAGGGGAAGTCCTGCATTTTATTATCTCAACAGGGCAACAAGCTATTGGAAATCAATGGCGATCCTATCCCATTTTTCCTCTTTTAATGTCAACAACTTAATCGGCGATACTTGGATGGCGATGGTGCAACATCCAGAACCGCTCAACTTATTGGAGGAGTACAGCACAGCGCTCCGTTATTTAACCACCAAGGATAAAACCGGTTATCTCAAAGAGCTTGAGGGTTTTGTCGAAAAGCATAATGTGAAGATGGCTTCTTTTATTGAAAGTGAAGTGGCCGGAAGTCGAAATTCCCTTAACCCATTGAAATTTATCCTTAACAAGTCCTATCGGGTTTCGGATTTTAGAGAATCAATAAACAGACTTGCTTATGCCTCAAGTGCACTCAAAACTATGAAAAAGGGGCAAGGTGAAGGGTTTGTCAAAGCTCATCCATGGATTGATACTAATGATTTATCAACTGAAGACGCTCTTGGGAAAATAAGCCGTGATACGCTGGTTGATTACAGTTGGTGCTCAAAAGAGTTCAGGAGAATAATAAGAGGAGGACTTTTCCCTTTTGGAACCTGGTATTTCAAAGCGAGCCCTCACATGTGGAAGTGGCTTTCCAAAAACTGGGGAAAAGGACTGATTATTTTCATGGGGCCGCCAGTGTTAGCAACATTTTTCAATAACAGAAACAAAGAAGCCAAGGAAATTGAAAAGCAACTCCCGGATGGGATAAGACACAAGGTTCATTTTAATATGGAATGGACATCGGACGGTAAAGCAAGAGTGTGGAGTTTCCAGCTACCCCAGGACGCTTTAATAGGGACTAAAATATTCTCAATAGTAACAGATTATGCTAATAGGGTTGCCAATGGTCAAATAGACCCGAAGGACGCTGCTATTGAAGCTTTGAGGGAATGGGGTATCCAGGAAACCAAAGGGATGGCCTATTTGACTTCACCGCTTATTAGATTTTTTAGAGGTTTGGCTTCAACTGACAACAGAGACCCTTATGATTATTCGCCTATTTATTCTTCCAGCCCTCGTTACTTAACTTCTTCTAAAAAATTGGAGGAACAGTTTCTTTTTTTCCTGAAATGTTCTTTCCCCTTTCTGTCTGTAAACATACAAAACATTGAAAGAGGTTTGCCGCAAGATGTTGCTCTGGAAAAATTAAGAGATAGACTGGCTGGGAAAGGCGCTTTGGGAATATTGGATATTGATCGAAAAGGACGAATTGAAGTAGAGGGTAAATCCTACAATTATGACGATGTTGAAAAGATCAAATATATCCAAAGCAAAGAAAGAGAGTCTCTTGGCAATATCTCTGACAAGTTTGTAGCCAGTGGAAAAGCCCCTTCGGAATTTGTAAAGACAGAAGACTGTCAACAGGAGCTTTTGAAAATTTACAATACTTGGAGTGATTTTTTACCGCATTTGAAAAAGTCTGGAATGACAAACTTGGAAAAGGCTCAGCTTGTGGTTTCACTATTAGACAAAAGGTTTACCAATAGACTTTCCGACCCGGGGGTTTTGAAAAGGTGGTATGAAACTAAATTGTCAAGAGCTGAAAATGAAAAAGAGAAACAGGAGATTGGCAAAAAGTATAGAAAAATGAGAAAGTTAAACTTTATTGACAATATAAAATCCAAGGCTGCATCTGCCAGAACTGTTACTCTTCTTAATAAAATGAGCGAGGATAAATTGCCTTGGCAGTTAATTCTGTTTTTGGAGCAAACTGCACAATCCAGTGGACAATCCAGTGGACAATCCATCAGTGCACAACCCAGTGCACAACCCAGTGCTGAAAAGTTTTTAGAGGAATAAAGGGAATTCCGTTGAATAGAAACTGACTAATGGATATTAAGTAATGAAATTCCGTCTCTTCTCTATCACTGGTGACGGGTTAGCCGTTGCCTTACAAATTGCCAATGAGGGCAATGATGTGGACGTGTGGCTTAAAAGTAAGAAAGCCCGCTCCCAATACCAAGGGATGCTGCCGATGGAGAATGATTATGAAAAGGGGTTGGATGAAAAGACAGTTTGCATCTTTGACATGGTGAAGATG
>JAGXOR010000177.1 GCA_023659785.1 Methanomicrobia archaeon LH_S13 | reverse complement strand
CAAAAGATGTTTTGGTCCCGACATCAAAAGCATAAAAGGTTGGCTAAAGCGGCGAAAACTCGCAATAAAAGTATTGGCGTGTAATATCAAAAGAGTGTTCTACATTGAAAGGGCAAAGGATTTGGGAATCCCCCTTTGGGTAAGTTGCCAATAATTCCAAATTGGCACAGGCAATGAACTCCTGAAATCCCCCGATTAGCGTATATGCTCTTCAACAAGAAATAGTTTACCCTCACCTGAGATAATCTGCAGGGTGTTGCCTTGGTCTACATTGACTTTTGGGATGAAGCCCATTAATCACCACTCTAAATCCATTCGTCTTTGCTTCTCTCTTTAAAACGTCAAGCATCTCACTTTTCGATTCGTTTAAGGGCTTTATACCACTACCAGTTGTGAGCTTTAAAATAGGAACAGGATTATAATTTACTCCATCAACTTTTACATCTTCTAAGTTCGTGAACAGCATCATCTTCAATAATCCATCCTTTACATCCCCTAAAGAAGGCAGATTACTTGTTTTGGTATGTTTTCCTTCGATAAGATAGAGATTTTCTCCATGTATTTCCACCTCATCGCAGGTAAGATAATAATAGCCGCCGAGATAGTTTTTGACGATGAGCCTCGCCTTCTCTCCTCCGAGATGTTCTTTGGGTTGGGTTGTAATGCTCTCCCTTTTCTGCGCTTTTTCTGCCAGATTCCTTGATAATCCCATAAAAATCTCTTTACCCTCAAGAAGCTGATTGATTCTTCTCTCAGCAGATTCAAAGGAATGCATTTCAACGTCAAGTCTTTCAGAAATATCTAAATAAGACTTCAATGATTTTTGACCAATTTTTCCCACATTATCTAGCTGCGATAGGTTCCAATGAAGGGCATCAGATTGATAAGACAGAAGTTTTTGAATCTCGCTTTTTATATGATTAAAATCAAATCTCTGGTCCGTGATTTTATGTCTATATCTCGGACTCCTTGAAGCATCAGCATAATAGGATATAATCACATAAACACCTAACAAACTCATTAAAGAGATAGTATCCCATTGCAGGATGTCCCTATCACCTTCTTTGCCTTCATCTTTTACGATTGGTATGAGTGTTATTTTCTTTCCAGAAAAGCCAAGGGAGTCGTAAACCCTTGTGTATGGATAAGATCTTGTTCTCTTTGGAGAAACCCACCAGCTTACCGCAAGTCGATTTTTATTAATCTCTAAGATAAAAGTCGCATCTGTTGAAAAAACCTCATCAAACGCATCAAAATCGAAAACATTGAGTTCTCTACACAACAATGGTTTATATTTCAATCCCTTAATCTCAGCAAGTATGTCCATTTCATCACCTCTTACGGTTGCTCTTTACCCTCTCTTGAAGCTCTGTTCTCAAATGCTTTACATCATCTCTTATTATTATTTCAAAATCAGGTCTATCTCCTGGTAATGTAGATTGATTCACTTTTAATTTTTCTTTAACGACATTTAATAGTTCTAAGTCGATCTCGTAGCCGACACATCTTCTACCCAATTCAAGAGCTACTTTTAAAGTTGTTCCTGATCCCAAAAATGGGTCTAAAACAATTTCATCCTTGTAAGAGAACAATTTTGTCAGTCGATAAGGTATTTCATCGGGAAATGCTGCTATTCCCTTTTCTAACCTGTTATTATTTGGCAGTACGTTCTTGATCTGCCACACACTCAAATACCATTTTTCTTTTTGAAACTCCTCTGTGTTTATTTTTGATGATTCTTTAACTTCTTTTGAAACTCTCTTATAATCGTAATCACCATTTTGAAATATCAAGATAGATTCTTGCAAATTGTCGGGATAATAATACATAGGATAGGGATGCTGCAATAAAACCCCACTTCTCCTGCTTATGCGAATATATCCCTCAGGTTTTACCCAAATTATCTTTTCTCTATATTTGAAGCCTTCTTCTATGAATATTTTTGTTATATCTGCAACAACTGGATACTTTTCTCCTTTTATCAGGGTATCATCAACAACAAAAGCGGCAATCCTTCCTTCGTCAACTATTCTCCTTAATTCTTTCGCCGTATTCCGCATCAACTCTATGAATTGGTAATAACTCTCAAATAAGTCAGGATAGTCAAAAGGAGCGTTGAAATAAGGCGGTGAGGTTACAACTAAATGGACACTGTTATCTTCTAACTCTTCCATATTTTGGCAATCCCCAAAGATAATTTTATTTTTCCATTTATCTTCCATAATTAGTCTCCTTTGTCTCATACGGCTGGCTGGTATTTAACTTAACCTTTAACCTATGAATAAATATAATACCCCCTTTCATAATACCACGCCATGTTTCTATTTTTTGTTTCAAGTATTTTATGTATAATGTTTTGAGCGTATCTGAAGTTCCGGGGCGAAGGCGAGGAATTTGGGCGAAGGAAGCGTAGCGAAGCCAGATACACTCTGGTAGGTGAATTTACAGTCATTTTATCCCACCTTTACTCACATGAAGAGTGAATATATCATCAATTGTTTCAATCCCAAAAACCCCGGTCAAAATTCATTTCCGGTTTTAA
>JAGXOR010000176.1 GCA_023659785.1 Methanomicrobia archaeon LH_S13 | reverse complement strand
TTAACCATTCACAGGCACCCCACCCCCCTCTAATACTATCAAATAATAGAAAAATAGACAAAAAGTTCATATTTTGTTATCATATAGACGACCTGATTTGCAAAGCTTGCATCAATTTCCAGATAGTATTAAACGATAGGAATCTGAGCGACACGGTGAAAATAGGCTATTACCTGTACCTGCCGAGGATTGGACGCAGACGTGACACTTCAAAGCGATTAAAAAAAGCGACTTCGATACTTCTGGATTCCAAAGCAATAGCGAAAGAAAAACGTGTGAAGGTCTTTGAATTACTGCGTGAGCCGGACTTATTCGCACGGATAAGGAAAGGGTTTGAAGAATTGGCGAAAGTAATGGATGCAAATGAGGTTCATTTCCCGCCGTTCATTGATGACTTGTTCCTGTCCTTTAGGGAGATGCCCAAAGAACTTCAAGCCGAATTTTTACGTAATATTTTGGATGTGATTGACATCGATTTCAATTACGTGAGAAGGCAGGTATGTGACTGGTATATCTCGCAGTTAGCAACGTTAGAGGAGAAGAAGGAGGCGATTGTGCAGTTGCTTGAAGATGTGGAGAGTGTTTGAACGATACGTCGAAGAAAGTGCGTGAAACAGTAGTAAGGACTGCGCTTTCGGGCTCTGAAATGGACAGCAGCACGCGGTTGCGACTGTCTGAGATAATCAAGGAGAAGAAGTTAAAACTGACCAAAAAACAGAAAGGCAGGTTAAGGAACTTGTTAGAACAGTAATGTATCCTGAACCTAAAAACCCTACGCCTAACCCGGACAGCGGATATTTATTTCTTGCGCGAAAAGCGAGATAATGATAGATGGCTGGCGCTCTTACAGAAAAGAGAGCCTTTAAATCCTTCTTTTGAAAATCATAAACATAAAGTGCCTTGCAGAATTGATTATCGTACTGGCAGGATAGAATGGAATAAGAGAAGCAGATTAACCACTCTCTGGGTGCACCTATCAACACTAAATAAGAATCAGCCTATAGATATTCCTTTAAATCCCTCTCATTATCACCTTATGCAGTTGAAAAACGCGGAAATAAATGATTTTGAGATCGTTAAACGTGATAAGAAATTTTATATTTTATGCTCATATCTCTATAACAAAGGAATGTGAGAAGGGTAAGAGAGGGATGAGCCTACAAGGCGGATGCTCATCATTTTAATGATGGGAGGCTTCACATGTCAATCCTGATAAAGAACGTGCTGTTGGAAGGAAAGAAGAGAAACATCTACATCGAGGAGAATTTAATAGAGGAGATTAGCGAAGTCGGCAGTATTAAAGAGAAGTCAGTAGAAGCAGAATTTGTGATAGAAGGAAAGGACAAAGCAGCAATTCCAGGATTGTTTAACGCACATACACATGCGGCAATGACTTTGCTACGCGGATATGCAGATGATATGCAACTTCAGGAATGGCTTTCGACAAAGATATGGCCAACGGAAGCAAAGCTGACGGAAGATGACGTTTATTGGGGGACGAAACTCGCGTGTTTGGAGATGATAAAGTCAGGCACAACTTTCTTTAACGATATGTATTGGCACTGGAGAGGCAGTGCGAAGGCGGTTACGGAAAGCGGAATAAGAGCTGCGTTATCCGCGGTTTTTATTGACGGGTTTGATGAAGAGCGTGCAAAGGAGCAGATGAAAAGGAATGAAGCTTTATACGAGGAAAGTAAAAAAATGTCGAAACGGATTATTTTTACGCTCGGACCACATGCGATCTACACGGTTTCGGAGGAAAGCCTATGCTGGGTGCGTGATTTTGCAGATAAACACGACCTTCTGGTTCATATCCATCTGTCAGAAACAGAGAGGGAGGTCGCTGAGTGCGTAGAAGGATATGGGATGCGACCCGTGGATTTCCTCGATAGTATTGGGTTTTTGAGTCCAAGAACTATTGCATCCCACTGCGTTCATCTGAGCAGAAAAGAGATAGAGTTATTGAAGAAGAGGGATGTGAAAATAGTGCACACTCCAGCGTCGAATATGAAATTAGCATCCGGAAGGATGCCCTACGAGGAGCTGAAGTGGGCTGGCTTGCACCCGAATATCGCACTTGGAACAGACGGCTGTGCTTCCAACAACAACCTTGATATGTTTGAAGAGATGAAGATAGCGTCTTTGTTTCAGAAGGCGTTTTCTGGTAACACGACGAGCTTGCCCGCGAATGAAACCTTTGCGCTTGCAACACGTAATGCAGCAAAAATATTCAGGTTGAATTCCGGCGTAATCGCGGAGGGTAAATTGGCTGATGTTGTGCTGTTGGACTTAAAGAAAGTGGAACTGGTGCCGAACCATAATTTAACCTCGAATATTGTCTATTCTGCGAATGGTAGTTGTGTTGATACAGTGATATGTGACGGAAGGATTTTAATGGAAGGAAGGCACGTGGAAGGCGAGGATGAGATAAAGAATAAGGCGAAAGGGGTCGCTTATGAACTCGTGAAGTAGTAGAAAGACGATTGTCATACGATTTTACGAAGCTGAGGTTATGAGATTCAACCATTTTGTTTCAAACCTCTTCGTATGATGCTATCAATTGTGCATCGCACTGGGTGTAACCCCACACCCTCTATCCCGTC
>JAGXOR010000175.1 GCA_023659785.1 Methanomicrobia archaeon LH_S13 | reverse complement strand
ATACTATCAAATAATAGAAAAATGGACAAAAAGTTCATATTTTGTCACCATATTTATATTTATATATAGCTACCACCATATATTATTTGTGCGGGCTAGCCTGGAGAGTTAGGCGTCCTCTACAACTCGAAATCGCCGGTATGCGAGAGGCGAAGCTTGAGGAAGGCTCCGTAGCTGTCAGTTTCAGCTCGAAGTCCTACGAAGAAGCATCGTCCTGCGGGGTTGACGGTGGTATGGTGGTAAACCGGAAGGTTTGTTATCGTACCTTTACCATGGATACTGGTTTAGGCCCGGAAGGGAGCGGACTCACCGTGGACGGTTGGCGCTCGCAGGGTAGCGATGTGGAGGAAGACTTTGAGGGTCTGACTGGCGGTGAAAGTGTCGACCGAGAGCGTGCCCGCACAAACTTTCTTTAAAGCGATTATAAAAAAAAACATGAAATCGGAAAAACTTTTTGAACTCGCATCGAAGTATATGCCTGGCGGAGTTAGCAGTCCGGTGCGTGCATTTAAGCCGTACCCCTTCTTCACAGCGAGTGCAAAAGGCTCGCGGATATACGATGTTGACGGTAGGGAATACATTGACTACTGCCTGGCGTACGGACCACTTGTTCTTGGGCACGGTAACGGAGAGGTGAAGGATACAGTAAAAGAACAGCTTGAAAAAGGATGGCTTTACGGCACGCCACACGAAAATGAAATAGAGCTTGCGAAGAAGATAATAAACAATTATCGCACTGTTGAGATGGTCCGGTTTGTTAATACGGGTAGCGAAGCAACGATGGCAGGGATTAGGCTCGCAAGAGGGTTCACTGAACGCGATAAAATAGTAAAAATCGGAGGAGGTTTTCACGGTGCTAGTGATTCTGTATTAGTGAAAGCAGGTTCTGGTGCCACGACATTTGGTATTCCAGACTCTAAAGGGGTGCCGCGGGATTCAGTGATAAATACGCTTCAGGTCCCGTTTAATGATGCTGAGGCACTTACTGATATGCTGGAGCACAATTCCGGCGAGGTTGCAGCGGTTATAATCGAGCCGGTGATGGGAAACGTGGGACCGATACCGCCTCAGGATAACTATTTGAGCGAGGTAAGGAAAATAACGAGGGAGAAGGATGTTTTACTTATTCTTGACGAGGTAATTACCGGGTTCAGGCTCGCGTTGGGTGGTGCACAGGAGTTTTACGGTGTGGATGCGGATTTAACGACTTTAGGTAAGATTGTCGGTGGAGGTTTTCCTATTGGCGTGTTTGGAGGTAAAAGGGAGATTATGGAGCTCGTGGCGCCTTCAGGTGTGGTATATCAAGCAGGGACGTTTAGCGGCAATCCTGTTTCCGTTACCGCGGGATTGAAAACGGTAGAAATAATAGAGAGAGAAGGAGTGCCGCAAAGAATAAACGAACTTGGTGAAAGGATGGATACGGCTTTAAGAGAAATACTGGCGGATTCAGGAGTTGAAGGTTGTGTTTCTGGTGTGGGCTCGATGTTCAAGGTTTTTTTCAGTGCTGGTGGAGAAAAGATGAGAAATTATGCAGATGCTTTGAGGTCAGATAAAAACAAGTATTTGATGTTTTTTCATTCGATGCTTTCCTCCGGTATATTTCTGCCGCCTTCGCAGTTTGAAACGAATTTTATCAGTTTTGCACATACTGATGCAGATATAGAAAGGACGATAGAGGCGTATAAGGAGAATCTGAGAAAAGCTCAAAAATAAATTGTTGACACAGATTAAAGTGCTTTCGCAGCTTCCTTTGCAAAATAAGTGATGATCAAATCAGCACCCGCTCTTTTTATCGCAGTTAGTCCCTCCATCACAATTTCTTCCTTGTCTAAATATCCTTTTTCCGATGCCGCGGATATCATTGAATACTCGCCACTGACGCTATAAGCTGCCAATGGAACATCAAACCTCGCACGTACCTTGGAAATGATGTCAAGATAGAAAATAGCGGGTTTCACCATCACGATGTCCGCACCTTCTTCTATGTCGAGTTCCACTTCCCTTAGCGCTTCGCGTGCATTTGAGATGTCCATTTGATAACCGCTTCGGTCTCCGAATTGGTAGCCCGAATCAGCAGCTTCGCGGAAAGGCCCGTATAAAGCGGAATTGTATTTCGCTGCATAGGACATAATGGCTGTGTCCGTGAAACCGTCATCATCAAGGTTCTCCCTTATTGCTTTTACCATTCCGTCCATCATTCCCGAAGGCGCCACAATATCCGCACCTGCTTCCGCTTGACTCACCGCTATTTTACCCAGCAGTTCCAGTGTAGGGTCGTTGAGCACTTGTCTATTCTCTGCATCTACAAGTCCGCAATGCCCGTGAGTTGTATATTCGCAGAGGCACAAATCGGTGATAATTATGACGTTCTCCACCTCTTTCTTTAGCTTTCCAACCGCCCTTTGTATTACTCCCTCTGTATTGAATGCTTCACTCCCCGTTTCGTCTTTCTTTCGTGGGATTCCGAACAACAGCACTGATTTTATGCCCAGTGAACGAGCTTCTAAGACTTCTTTTACTGCTCCTTCTATCGAAAATCTGTACTGCCCGGGCATGGAACTAATCGGTTTTTTATTTTCGCCTTCTATGTTCTCGTCAATAAACAGCGGGAGAATCAGGTCGTCTATGGAAAGCCGAGTTTCTCTTATCACCTTTAGCT
>JAGXOR010000174.1 GCA_023659785.1 Methanomicrobia archaeon LH_S13 | reverse complement strand
ATAGTATAGAATGGAAAAATTTAGGAGGTGATTAATATGAAAAAGAAAATCATAGTAAGCGTAATAGCTATAGTAACAATTGCCGCGGCTGTGATGTTTGTAGGCTGCATAGAAGAAAAACCAGCAAAGATGACTACACTCAACATTGGGTATCAACCAAGCACACACCAAATCGCAGCGATGTTAGCAGCCGAGAAAGGATGGTGGGAAGAGGATCTTGCGAATTTTGGTATAGAAAAGGTTGAAATGAAGGAATTCCCCTCTGGACCTCCAGAGATGCATGCAATGCTTGCCGGAGACCTTGACGTAGCGTATGTCGGAGTTGCGCCACCTATTGCGGCGATGTACGAAGGCTTAGATGCAAAGATAGTTGCTGGCGTCCAGACGCAAGGGTCTGCGATAGTTGTTCGTCCTGAGTTCGCAGATGAGTATAGACGTGAGGGACCTCAATCTTTAGAAGGCAAGTCGATCGCCACCTTTCCACCAGGGTCAATTCAGCATACAATCCTTTCAAAATGGCTTTTAGATAACGGGGTAGACCCGACTGAGGACGTAGATATAAAAGCAATGGGACCGAGCGATGCTGCTACTGCTATTGGAGCAAAAACCGTAGATGCTGTCTTTCTACCCAGCCCAACGCCTACAATAATCGTGGAGGAAGGCAACGGCGTAATTGTTAAATGGTCGGGTTCGATGTGGCCAGACCACGCATGCTGCTGCTTGGCTGCGAGTGGGGAGATGATTAGGGAACACCCGGAGATGCTTAAGCAGATAATAAAAACACATATACGAGCCACGGAATACGAAATCGCACATCCCGAAGAAGCGGCAGAGATTTATGCAAGTCCAAAGTGGGAAAATGCAAATGTATCAACGATAAAGCACTCGATAGACGCAACAGATATGCACTGGATTCACGACCCACAACTTGAGGTGGAATCGGGCATCGAATACGCGAAAGAGATCTACGAACTGAATAGAGAGAGGTATGAAGGCATGGGGATTAAAGTGCTTGAAAAAGGGGACATCTTTGATACCCGCTTCTATGACGAGGTAACGGGGGAAAAATGAGGCTGCCAGCGAAAGAAAAATGGCTGTGGTTAGTTCCTCTAATCGCAGTCCTCCTCCTCTGGGAGTTTATAGCGGGGTACGTGATAAGAGACCCTTTGACCTTGCCACGTTTTTCAACCGTTATTTTTTCCATTTATATCCTCAGGGAACTTGTAATTCCTGATATACTTACCAGCCTCCTTCACTTTGGTATAGGACTGGCATTGGCATTTGCCGTAGCACTTCCTCTGGCAATTGGTATGGGGTGGTTCAGGAATGTATTCAAAGCGATAGACCCAATTATCGAAATCTTAAGACCTATACCCCCTCTCGCATGGATACCGGTTGCGATTCTCTGGATAGGTCTTACTCACTCTGCAGCAGGATTTATCATATTCATAGGTGCATTTTTTCCAATCTTAATTGATAGCTATACCGGATTCAGAGATGTGCCAAAGATATTGCTGGAGACGGGAAAGGTGTTAGGGTGCATTGGGAATAAAAAGCTGATAAAATATGTTGCTTTTCCTTATGCGCTTCCTTCGATTGCAACCGGCACTCGAGTTGGAATGGGAGTTGGCTGGATGTGTGTTGTAGCTGCTGAGATGTTCGGGGTTGGCAATTATGGGCTTGGATTCCGGTTATTCCAGAAATTTTACTTTCTACATCAGATGGACTATGTTATAGCGTACATGCTTATTTTGGGGCTAGTAGCGCTGTGCGTAGACCGCGTATTTAGATATTTTGTAGAGGAAAAACTATTAAAGTGGAAAAAGGGGATAGTGAAGTGAATGAACCACAAACTTGAACTCCGGAATCTATCGAAGACGTTTAGCATAGAAGAGGGGGAAATGATGGCATTGGAAGACGTTAGTATAGAAGTCAAGCCAGCGGAATTTTTGTGTATTATAGGTCCCTCCGGATGCGGGAAAACAACGCTGCTGAGAATGGTAGCGGGTTTAGACCACCCGAGCAGTGGGGGGATTATCTTAGATGGAAAAGAGGTGAAAGGACCTTCTCCGGATAGAGGGATGGTATTCCAGGAATTTTCGCTATTCCCGTGGCTAACGGTTTTGAAGAACGTGGAATTCGGACTGGAAATCAAAAGGGTAGGGGATAAAGCGCGGAGGGAGATTGCAGAGAGATACATAGAGCTTGTGGGTCTAAGAGGATTTGAGAATTGTTATCAATACGAACTTTCAGGAGGCATGAAGCAAAGGGTAGCGATTGCAAGAGCTCTTGTTACGGAGCCATCTATTTTATTAATGGATGAACCTTTTGGCTCGGTGGATGCACAAACGAGAAACATACTTCAAGAAGAGCTGCTGAGGATTTGGAAAAGGACAAAGAAAACAATCCTGTTTGTGACTCACAGCGTTGATGAAGCGGTATATCTTTCCGATAGAGTTGCAGTGATGTCCGCGAGACCGGGTTGCCTTGTTAAGTGCCTTGATATTGATATACCGCGACCAAGGAAGCGAACGAGTGTAGAAGTGAATGAGTTCCGGGGGGAATTGCTCATGTTGATCAGCTTAGAACGTTCAAAGGTATGTATTTCGGTTTAGTGAATTCAAATGCCTCAACTCGCCACGAACGTGCTTGGCGTTGATAACATCTTCAGTCTGGGCTTTAAGATAA
>JAGXOR010000173.1 GCA_023659785.1 Methanomicrobia archaeon LH_S13 | reverse complement strand
TTGCATACACCTAAAACCACATAAGAGAATAAAAACTGGAACTGTTGAAAAGGCACGAAGTGTAGGTCTTCCAGAAAAAGTAAAGATGAGAGGAATCTAATAATCCAAATTATGAAGAATTTGGGACCCAGAGCTAAAATAGAGGAAATAAAAGAGGAATTTTTGAGAAAGCCACTTCCTTTAAGATTATCTCTTGAATTTACAGGAGCTTTTGCAGAAGCAATACGGAAAGCGAGTGAAGAAAGGGGGAATATAGGTAAGAAGGGACTTGTGAGGTCATTGCTATATGAGGGTTTAAAAAGAGATAAGTATTTATGAATGAGGAAGAGGCTATTGCAGTAATTAATGGATATAAAAAGGGGAAGACAGCCACAGAAGATGTCGCAGAGGCTTGCTATACTTTAAAAAAGAAATACAAATCATGCAAGGAGGCTAAAAATAAAAATAATGTAGACAAATCAGCGAAGTTTATTTGTTCCTGGAGTAGGATATATCATCTCCCGGAGGATATAAAGTGGTACGTCTCTCAGGGAATTATATCACCAACAAAGGCACATAATATTTCTCGTATCAATGATATTGAGGAACAAAGAGAATTAGCTTGGGTTACAATAGATAATAAATTTACTACCAACCAGATAGTGGAAGCAATCAAGGATCGGAACGATAACAAAAGATCTATACAAGAAGTTTTATACCATAAATTTGGAATAAGAGATGAAGATCACCTGATAGGTATTCTCTTAGACCATCACACATATAAAGAGCTCAGAAGAGAATCTGCAATGAGGAAGATCAAATCAGAAGAAATATGCCAAAAGATAATACGGCAATGGCTAAATATAGTTAAAATGAAAAATACGTTAGATTTAATTGAAATAACACAACAGCTCGATCAAATATTATCCAGAATGAAAGAGATAAATGAGTTATAAACCTTTGTTCATTGGAGATTGCGCTCCGTAAATTATTAGTATATAGAGAAGTAAGAAAAGGAGATTCCTTTAAATTAAATATCTAAAATCCCTTTTTACAAAATCGCCTCCTACTTATGGAAGTCTCGGAATTTTATCTCGATTTGAAGCTAAAGAAAGATTTCTTTTTAAAACGTTCTCAACCCCTCTTTAATCGCCATCTCCGTTATCTCCGCGATGTTCGATAGCCAATCATCTATTATTCGCTCAACCTTCTTTTCCGCTACTCCAGGATTTACATCGCTCTTCGTGAGAATCTGCGCGGTTGCCACCCTGGGGTCATCTACCCTTCTGCCTATCTCCGAAAGAATCTTTATATATACCTCTTGAATCCCATCTACGCTATCTACTACCTCGTTGGCTATTTTATTGGCAAGCAAGTTGTATATTTTCCCGGTATGATTCATAGGATTTTTCCCCGGGGTTCCTTCCATGCTAATAGGTCTGTTTGGCGTGATAAGCCCATTGCACCTGTTACCACGACCGGCACCTCCATCATCGCCCATCTCTGCTGAGGTTCCAGTCACCGTGATATAAACCGAGTAGGGTGTGTCAGCGGCATTTATCAAGGTAATTACTTCCCTGCTTGTATATTCTTCGGCTACACCGCTCACAAACTCTTTCAATCGCTGTTTTGCTTCCTCGTAGTACTGATAATCATCCACGTACTTCGAGACAAAAGCATCACCAACCGTTAAAGTTATCTTATCTTTTTCTCTAAGTGCCATCACCTTCATATCCTCACCTACCGCGAGCTCACGGTTGCGGTATTCATCCATCACCTTTTTTTCCGCGTGAAGCGCTATGGATTCAATCTCAGAAAAAGGAGCATGTGCAACGCCAAAGGAGGTATCATTCGCCAGTGGTATTTCCTTATTCTTATCGCGAAAAACTGTTAAAAGGTCATAAGAACCAGCTCCCAATTTGCTATCCACTATTACATGATTATCTACGTCCAAACTCCTCACATTCCGCAAATAGTCCTTCGCCGCTTTTACCGCTACGGTATCAACCGCGATTTCTTCGCCTTCAAATTCTCGCGTTGCCCTCCCCCCCAACAGTATGTATATTGGCGAAATAACCTCGCCACCACCATATTCAGGGTTTGACCTGCCAGCGACGAGTTGCACTTTATCTGTGTTGTGATGCAATATCATCCCGCACTTTCTTTTATACTCCTTGCACAACGCTACGCTAACGGCTTCTGCTATACCATCGCATAAGCTGTCCGGATGCCCCAGCCCTTTTCGTTCCACCATTTCTATCGCTTGTTCTTCAACGGGTTTTGTGTTCACGAACTCAGCTTCTATATTCCTTTTTATTTCCATTTTTTACCATCTCGTTATCTCGCTATGTGTGAACTATTCCTAGCTATCGCAAGGAGCTTCCGAACTCACTAAAAAAGGTTCGGTTGTGGGCACGTTCACTGGCACCCCAGCATCAGAGATATACTCTGTTGCCCTCTGTAATATGTTCTTTGCACCATTGAAGTCGGCATTCGCTTGGTATCCACATTCGTTACATCTGAACATGCCCTGGTATGGTCTTTTCCCTTCGTCACCACATACCGAGCATCTCTTTGACGTCCCTTGCTCTTTTACCTTTAGCACTGGCACACCGTTCCATTTCGCCTTATATTCTATCATCTCTGTTAACCGATAGTATGGGTTCTAGTTTAAGCGGTCTTTCATAGTCATAAGACTACCTCCACCTGAGGC
>JAGXOR010000172.1 GCA_023659785.1 Methanomicrobia archaeon LH_S13 | reverse complement strand
TAAATACCTTTGCCCATCGTAAATGCGTGTATCTGTTCGCTTTTTCCTCGTATTTTCGTTTTAGCCCCTGATAGTACTCAAAAAACGTACCCCAAACCCGAGTGTTGTTACCCAAAAAATCCTATGGAAACATCTCAACAATGGTCTGGTCTGTACCGTAGGATCTACACTATTTTCCCTATCTGAAATCATACATTGGCTCACCAGGTAAAATAAGCGCTTTTATGCTATATAAAAAGTATCAATAGTTAGAATGTCAATCTCTTATCCGAACACGCATGTAAAGCTCGCCTATACGGATGCCTGTTCTTGCAAGCAGACGCAATATTAGATAGTCCCTCTCATTCACAATAGCGGCATCCAGGATTTTGTTCAGCTCTGCTTCAGTAATAGGGTCAGGAGCTCTTTTTGGCATAAACTTTTCTTTGATTATATAATTCTAAAGTATAACTTCCTTCTATCTAAGACACAGATTTACACTGATTTACGCGGACTTATTTAAATTAATTTAGCTATCTGTGTCAACTTTCTATTCCCTATTTTCTTGTTTAGGATTGAGCACCTTTATACCAAGCGATGCGGCTTCTTCTTCTATTTGTCCCCTTTTCCTCCTTCCAACTCCTGATGCTATCCGCGCTGCTACTGCTATTTCCTCTCCCTCAACCTTAGTCTTAGCAAGGTCACTCCTGTTGAAAACAAGCACTTCTCGCACTCCCGAAGGATGCAATCCCCTGTCTTCTCTCTTTCTCCTATACCCGGCTTTCACCATCGCGCCTTTCGCCGCTATATGCTCTCTCATCTTGTTATCATGCCCACGAGGTCTCCTCCAGCTCTTACTCAATTTCTTCTTTTTCCACCATCCATATCTTTCGAATTTTGGTTTTTTCTTCGTCATTCTTATCAAACCTTTTTTATAAAAAGAAAAGTGTGTTTAAAGCTTCACAAGTTTCACATCAAATATATTTTCCACTTTTTTTATCTCATCCATCGTATTCTCACTAACGCTCCCATCCACGTTAAGCACCATAACGGCTTCTCCTCCTGTTCTCTCTCTTCCGACCTGCATCCTTGCTATGTTTATACCCCCCTCACCCAAAATCATACAAACAGGCCCTATCATCATTGGTTTATCTAAGAATGAGCATATAAGCATATAGCCCGAGGGTGATGCATCTACTCTATACCCGTCTATTTTCACTATTCTCGGGTCGTCTTTTCCAAAGAGTGTGCCTGCAACGGTCTTCTTAAACTCACCCTCGGTCTGCAAGGTAATACTAATCAAAGAAGAGAAATTTTCAACATCCTCGGTCTTGCTTTCCGTAACCTTTATCCCGGATTTCTTCGCTATCGCCTTGGCATTCACATAATTCACGCCGTCGATGAACCACGATAGGAAGCTCTTCAACATTGCTATGGTTATCAATCTCGTGCCTTTTCTTGCTCCTGTTCCTGCTCCTCCCATTTCTATTTCTCCTTCATGAGAAACTTTAAATTGTTCAATCCTATTTGATTTTGGTATGAGCTGTGCACAGAGACGCCCAAGTTTCTCTGCTAATACTAAATAAGGGTCTATGGCACCCATCAATTCCGCTTCAACGAATATCATATTCACGGCATTCCTTACCGGTTTGTTCTTTAACGCATCTATAACCCCCTCGGCAATAACCAAAGCGGCAGCTCTTTGCGCCTCTTCCGTAGATGCACCCAGATGGGGCGTGACAATTACTTTTTCCAGTTTTAGCAATTCACTTTCCTCGGGTGGTTCGTGCTCGAAGACATCCAGAGCCGCTCCTGCTACTTTTCCGCTCTTTATCGCATCCTTTATCGCATCCTCATCTATTATCCCTCCGCGGGCACAATTTATCACACGAACACCGTCTTTCATCAATCCAATTCCTTCCTTACCTATTATGTGATGCGTGTCTTTTGTCAGCGGTGTATGTAAAGTAATAAAATCAGCGGTAGCAAGAACTCCAGTGAAGCTTGAAAGAGCAATTCCAAGTTCTCTTGCCCTCACATACGATATAAAAGGGTCGTAAGCAACGACTCTCATCCCAAGCCCCTTTGCCTTTTTCGCTACTTCACTCCCCACTCTTCCCAAACCTATTATGCCCAACGCCTTACCATTTATTTCTACACCCAGGTGCTTCTTCCTTTCCCACCGTTTCGATTTTAACGATGCATTCGCAGCTGGTATTTTTCTCGAAAGGCTTAACAGCATTGCAATGGTGTGTTCCGCAGCAGAAATAGTGTTTGCTTCCGGCGCATTTACTACTATTATTCCTTTTTCCGTCGCTGTTTCCACAGCTATGTTGTCCATGCCGACACCTGCTCTGCCTATCACTTTTAGTTTACCTTTGCCCGTTTTTCCTGCCTCTATTATCTCTTTTGTCACTTGCGTGCCACTTCTCACGATTAGGGCGCCATAGTTAGAAATACGCTCTTTTAATTCTTCCTTGCTCAATTCCAATTCAATATCTACATCTGCAAATTCTCGCAACTTTTTTATCTCTTCTTCTGAAATATTATCAGTTACAAGCACTTTTTTCTCTTTTTCTATTTCTTCCTTGTTTATTTTTGCCTTCATCTGTAATTTCCCTCTCTCCCTTTTTAAGCTTAAAAG
The DNA here is from genome assembly GCA_023659785.1 of Methanomicrobia archaeon LH_S13. Classification (GTDB taxonomy): domain Archaea; phylum Halobacteriota; class Syntropharchaeia; order Alkanophagales; family Methanospirareceae; genus JAGXOR01. The sequence goes on along the minus strand of JAGXOR010000172.1, from coordinate 106 downwards.
AGAAAATCAAATAAAAATATATTTAAATATCGAATCTAAATTATATAGTTATATTCCGAAAATTGGGATTGCCCTTGCAACAGTTAAGAAATAGATACCATTATAT
>JAGXOR010000171.1 GCA_023659785.1 Methanomicrobia archaeon LH_S13 | reverse complement strand
CCTGAAAATAACCATCCCTGCGGTTTGTATTTCTTCTGGTACTCCATTAGTGTTCCAATTGCCACATCCGAAAGCATCGTATACCGATCGATCCTTCCTTCCCCTTTGCACTTCTTATGTGAATAAGTTTTCTCTGAGTGTCAATATCATCGGGTCTCAACTTTACTACCTCACTTACTCTTAATCCCGCGGAATATATAAGCATTAAGATTGCTTTGTGTTTTCTATTGTTCACTGACGAAAGTATTTGAAAAACTTCTTCCTGACTCAAAACAACCGGAAGCTTCTTATCCTTCTTCGGTCTTTTAATCTCATAAACAAACCTTCGCTTTAGCACCTCACCATAATAAAACTTCAATGCATTGATAGCAGTGTTCAAAGTGGATGTAGAAACCCCCTTGTCATTCACCAGCTGATATAGATAATCCTTTATATCCGCATTGGACACTTCAGAAGGTTTCTTCTTGGAGAATTCCATAAACTCCCGGTTCTGATACAAAATACAGTTTTATCGTTCTCTGACTGTATTTCCTCAGCATAAGTTCTTTTTTCAGCTCGTCTAAGTATATCTAAACTTTTTAAAGTAGGTGGTTGTCATGAACGTGGGACTACCCATTAAGCAAATGAGGGAACAGATGAGCATTCGACTATCTAAGGAATCCGATGAAGCATCGGTTTATGATTTAATTACCTTATTGAAGGGGTTTTCTCTTGATCGTGAGTCGTTTCATGATGTCTTCGTTCAAAATCTCCGTGACGACTCAGTGTTGTACTACGTTGCCGAGAGCGATGGGTGTGTTATAGGCTTTGCAAGCCTCCATATCGAGCCTCAGCTCCATCATGCTGGGCGGGTAGGAGAGATATTGGAGTTGATTGTGCAGGAATCACTTCGCGGTAGAGGTATCGGCGCTCAACTCGTATCGAGACTTGAACAAGAGGCAAAGAAGCGCGGGTGTGTCTCTATTGAAGTGACAACGAAGAACTATCGTGTTGATGCACAACAATTTTACGAGCAGGTGGGCTTTACTCAAACGCATGTATATTTTACAAAGAATTTAATACTGTAAACTGAAGGCACAAATAAAATATGAACCTTTCGCATACTCCAAGTTATGTATAATGTAATACACGTACACGCAACTTCAAATGAGGCTTATCTAAAACGAGTTACGCCAATCCTTTTGCAATACTCAGTAATCGGGCAGATGCTGCACTTCGGGCTGACAGGCGTGCATATAGTTTTGCCATGCATGACGAGGAGGCTGTTAAAGACTGTCCAGTACCGCTTTGGGAGCGTTTTTCGTAGAGCAAATTCTGTCTGATTCGGACTTTTTGTCTCTACAAGTCCTAAGCGGTTGGATATACGGTGGACGTGAGTATCAACTGCGATACCAGGTTTATTATAACCCCTGGTGATAACAATATTTGCGGTCTTTCTACCAACACCCCTGAGTTTCAAGAGCTCTTCTAGCTCGTCCGGGACACGTGAATCGTACCTCTCGACCAAGACACGACAGATTCCAAGGATTTGCCCAGCTTTTCTTTTGTAGAATCCAACAGGATAGATTGCAGCCTCTATCTCCTCCTTTTTTAGGTTTAACATCTCTTCAGGAGTTTTTGCCTGTATAAATAACCGTTCTGAAGCTCTGGCAGTTACTTCATCTTTGGTCCTAAGACTCAAAAGGCATGAAATCAGTGTTAGAAAAGGGTCTTTTCTCGTTGATACATCCATCAATGCCGATGTTTTGTCCTGATACCGCTCTTTAAGAATCTGCATGACCCACTCAATATTAGTCGGCAAGTTCTCTCACCTTCTGGATATTCTCACTATCTCCTCTCCGGTTATCAACAGGAGTCTCAAGGATCATCGGCAACTCCCTAAAGCGTTCATCTTTGAGAATCGCACGAAAACCATCCTCCCCTATATACCCAAGCCCAATATGCTCATGCCGGTCCAGTCGCGAGTTCAGACCCGCCTTTGCATCGTTGAGATGGATGAGCTTCAGATGTTCAAGTCCAATGACCTCATCAAAATGCTGCATCGTGGCTTTCAGGCTCTCTTCAGTCCGTAACTCATACCCGGCAGCAAAGCCGTGGCAGGTGTCAAAGCAGATTCCTATTCGTTCCTTATGCTCAATACGGTTCGTGATATGTCGAATATCCTCGAAGGTCCCGCCCATGCTGTTCTTTGTCCCGGCGGTATTCTCCAGAAGCAGCATCACCCTATTATCAACTTCACTGAATGCCGTGTTAATTGCGTCCCCTATCCTCTGAAAACCTCCTGCTTTACCATATCCGCGATGACTCCCAAGGTGAGTGACGAGGTATGGGATATGTAAAGCGTCAGACCGTCTCAATTCTTCAATAAGAGATGCCACAGACTGTTTATAAACATCATCAGTCGGTGCAGCAAGATTCGGAAGGTAGGGCATGTGGTCTACCGGCGGGAATATCCCGGAATGTTCAACCTTCTCAGTGAATCGCTTTGCCTCAATCGCTGTAAGCTCCTTGATCTTCCACCCTCGGGGGTTTCTCGAGAATATCTGGAACGTATCACAACCTTTCTCTCGTGCTCGATCCACTGCCTTATCTATCGACTTTGCAATCGAGACGTGAACGCCAACGCGAACCATTATTCTTCTAACTCCTCATCTTTTATCTGAATAGCCAAGAAGACTCCTTCCGTAAGGGGGGAGATAAATTGGCTCTTGTATTAACAAAAAACCGAAAAGCTTAAATAATCCTA
>JAGXOR010000170.1 GCA_023659785.1 Methanomicrobia archaeon LH_S13 | reverse complement strand
TCTGGGTGTTGTGTAGCAAATTTTTTAGCATATAAACAAAATGGTAAAGACTAAAATCGCAGTTTGTGTTTGCTCTGGCGGTATAGATTCCACGGTCGCAGCGGCAATCGCATCGCAAGAAGACTACGAAACGCATCTCTTCCACGCATCTTACGGACAGCGAGCGGAGAAGAGGGAAAAAGAAGCAGTAGAGAAAATAGCTGCTTATTTAGGCGCGAAGGAGCTAAAGTTTGTGGAACTACCTTTCTTGAAGGAGCTTGGCAGGTCTTCCCTGACAGACATCACGAGAGAAGTCCCCGTGGCTGAAAAAGTAAATTTGGTTAAACAAGGTGAGACACCATCTACATGGGTACCCTGCCGGAACTTAATTCTTTTAGCAAATGCGAGTGCTTACGGAGAGGTCATTTCCGCAGAGGCTATTTTCTTGGGCTTCAATGCAGAGGAGGCGAGGTCGTATCCAGACAATGAGAAGGAATTCGTTAGGAGGTATAATTTGGTGTTGGAGAAAGCAGTGGCTTCTTATTGCCAGCCTCCAACGGTAAAAGCACCTTTAGTGGATTTGTTAAAGCCCGCCATAATAAAAAAGGGGAAGGAAGTCGAAGCGCCATTGCATTTAACTTATTCATGCTATTTGGGTGGTAAGAAGCATTGTGGTATCTGTGAGTCCTGTTTACATCGCCGAAGAGGGTTCAAAGAAGCAGGTGTGGAAGATCCAACAGATTACATCCAGGAGTGAGAAAATCATAATTTCAAAATTCAAAAACCTTTATCTTTTGGTTATTTGGATTTTGGTATTTGGTATTGTTTAGGATTTTGGATTTAGAGTTTAGAAATTACACCAGTGGTTCAGGCTGCCTCTCTTCTGGAATCACCGGTAATCGCATGGTATTTATTAACAAAGTATCTTCAACTTCCTTGGCACGTTCTAAAAGTAATTCCTTGCCCGCGGGCGTGAGTGCGAATATCGGGATTGCCGTGCCAGCCTGTAAAAGAGTTTTATCCCCTGCGAGTTCTCTTATGTGTGGCGATGCACAAGCAGTAATCAGGTCGGCGACTTCATAGAACTTCTCTGCATCTTTTCTGGAGATGCCCGTGAGGTGAACTCCGAATATCACTGCACGCTTGCTGATAACTCTACATTTTTCAGCGTCTTCTGCGGTGGATACTGTAACGCCTACTCTTTCGTATCCAAGGCGAAGGGCCATCCGCAATCCTGCCACCTGGTCTATCCCTGGTGGGGCAAGTATTTCCCCACCCTTATCCTTTATTTTCTTTATTATTCCTTCGACAGGTGATGTCTCGATTACACCACTCAGCCTCGCCCCTATCCCCTGCACCAGTGTGGGATCAGGAGTGATTACAGTTCCAGCGCCTTCGCAAACCGTTACGGTGGCATCGAGCAAACCTCTGCGCAGTGCGGTCATGGAAGTCTCCGAAGCACCAAAACCAACGAAAACCTCTGCCTCTACTTCTCTATCTTCCGTGCACATCCCGAAATCATGTATTCGAAATTCAACATTCTCTTTTATTACTTTTTCGTTCAGTTCCTTTATTTCTCGTATTTTAGCCCACAACGGGCAATATTTGAGCAGAGGTTTGCCAACCTCAACAACTTTACCGTTTTCTACTACCACTTTCGCTTTCCCCAATGTTTCAAGGACGTGCCTGTCTTTTCCCATTTTCAACTATCCCTAACCACATGATTACACAGATTTTTACGAGAAAATAATTCCTCGTGGTTTTTTACTTTCGCTATACAAATACGAATAGATTTATAGGTTTATTACCCTTCTATTTTTGAGAGTGCAAAATGAACATCGAAGAGATAAGAACAGATTTTCCGATTTTGAATAGCGGAATAATATACATGGACAGTGCAGCAACGAGTTTGACGCCAGAGCCGGTTTTAGATGCAGTTTTGGATTATTACAGAAATTATAATGCGAACGTAGGTCGGGGGGGGTACATAAATTAACGCAGATTGCATCGCAGAAATATGAAGAAGCACACAGAAAAGTAGCGAAGTTCATTGGAGCCACTCCAAAAGAACTCATTTTTACAAAGAACACAACTGAGGGAATAAATCTGGTGGCATCTGGAATTGGACTAAAAAAAGGGGATAAAGTTGTAGTCAGCGTATGGGAACACCATTCTAATCTTTTGCCCTGGATACGTGTGAAAAATGTGGACTGTGATTTCCTTGCGTTCTCAGGGCATAAAATGCTCGGCCCTACGGGGACCGGTGGTTTATTCGTCAAAGAGGAACCTATGGAAAATATAGAGCCACTGGTAGTTGGAGGAGGAGCAGTAGGAGATGCTTCGTTTGAGGATTATAGCTTGAAAATTATGGCTATGGGAACAGCAAAGCTTTTGAGTGGGGAAAGAGGATAGGAACGGTATCTTTCAACGTGAAAGGGGTGGATCCAAACGAAGTTGCATCGAGGTTGGACCGCGAAGCGAGCATAATTGTGAAGTCCGGGCATCACTGCTGCATACCATTGATGAAACATCTTGGATTGGGTGCGGAAGGAACAGTCAGGACTTCGGTGTATCTGTATAATACAAGAGAGGAAGTAGAGAGGTTTTTGGAAATTATTAGCGAAATACAAAAAGAATATACCAGGCATTTAGTATTTAATTTTTTGAGTGGCTTGCAAATGATGCAAAACGTGAATTTTCGGTAGGACAGGGGGAGGGGGCATAAAACAAAAGACAACTCCAGACCAAACAATATTTAGAAATTCGGAAGGTACAAAGG
>JAGXOR010000016.1 GCA_023659785.1 Methanomicrobia archaeon LH_S13 | reverse complement strand
TTGATAGCATCACTCGAAGAGGTTTGAAACAAAATGGTTGAATCTCATAACCTGGAATCGAAGTTCATCGTTTTATTGGGCGCTCCAGGCGCCGGCAAGGGAACGCAAGCGGAGGGGTTATCCGCGACTTTTAGCATACCTCACGTAGCCAGCGGAGATATATTCCGTGAAGCGCTTGAGGAAGGGACAGAAGTAGGGCTGTTAGCCAAAAGCTACATTGAGAAGGGAGATCTCGTCCCCGACAAGGTCACCATCGCTATGGTTCAGAAGCGTGTTGCCGCTTCCGACTGTGAAAGGGGTGCGATTCTGGATGGCTTTCCTCGCACCATCGAGCAAGCAGAGGCTTTGGAAAACGCTCTGGCAGAAGATGGCAAATCCGTGTGTGTCGTGCTCTACATCAAAGTTTCGACTGAGACACTCATGGCTCGGCTGGGTGGACGTTGGATATGCCGCAATTGCGGGGCGGTTTACCATTCTCTCTTTGACCCGCCCAAAGAGGCAGGCAAGTGTGATAAGTGCGGTGGCGAACTCTACCAGCGCTCTGATGACACGCCCGGGGTCCAGCGGAAGAGGATTGATGTCTATCTCGCTCAAACGGCACCCCTCATTGAGCATTACCGAAGTAAAGGTCTTCTGATGGATGTAGAAGGGGATAAATCCGTCGAGGAAGTGCAGCATGATATGCAGAAGGCTATTGAAGCGTATTGTTGAGATATTATTTATAATACATACAATTAATCTTTTTTATATTCTTGAATACTCAGATGTAGTTTATGAGATAGCCAGCGATGAGGCAGCGAAGAAGAAGGTGATACAGGTGGCTTTAAGAACGATCTTTAGATTAAGAAAGGAAAAGCCGGATAAAGGCCTAAAAGTTAAAATAGCGACCATTGATGAGCTGAAACAAAGCGGGTTTAAAGATTGGTTTGAAGTGAAAAAGAGGTGAATTAAGAATGGTAGAACGGTTCTGTCTTGGGTTATTCGTGTTTTGGTTTTCTTTAGCGGTTTGCTATCTTGTCTTGTCTATCTTATCTTGGAGATGGCATAGAAAAGTGAAAGGTTTGGGTGGAGTTATTATTGATGGGAGCAGATTAACGATAGGAGGAACAGAAGAATGTAAAGGAGTGGACATAGCCGAGTTTTTTCGAAGCTCTTCATTTATAAATATGGTAGGTTTTATTTTAGCCTCAGTTGGAGCTATCTTAACAGGTTTACACTTTGTTTTATAAGAGAATAAGTGAAAAAGAGCGAGAATGCATGTTCAAGTTCCACGATTTCGATAATTTGAGGATGAAAGAAAATGGTCTTAAGGAGAATGAGAAGAAGCGATAGTTTTATATGTTCTGATCTTGAAAAATTTAAATATCTATAGTATGAAACTATAAGGAAGAAAATAAATAGTGGTATAACCTATATCCCGCAGATGTGCACAAGAAGAAAAATATTTCTCCATTCGTGCTGATATACGTTTCTCTACCCGAGGATTGCCGATATTTGCATTTGTTATTAGCTATTAGCTATTAGCTATTAGGATAATAATTTATCTTTTAAGGGTGAACTGCGGAATACAGGTTATATTATAATAACAGTACCATAGGGCTCATTTAGGTAGAGATAAAAAAGCCGCTTTGGTGTCAATAGTAGCAACAGCATTTCTGGCGTTCATAAAATATTCCGTTGGCGCCCTTTCCGGAAGCATTGCATTAGTTGCAGATGCAATTCACTCTCTTACTGATGTTATAATATCCACCTCAAGCCCCACCACCGGATAGCTCAACCCGAAATTGAGAATTACCTCAGGATGTATCTCACCAAAAATGCCCATATACTTGCCATTTTTTATTATACTCCCTCTTCTACCCTGCAAAAATGCTTCATCCTCCGACTCCACCACTTCTGCATCTTCCAACCCCAGCTCCTTTAGCACCGCATCCACCACTGACTTAACTTCTGCGAAGTTCGCATTTGCATGTGTTGAAACAGCAGCAAGCCGGGATTTCTCCTTGTACTTCAGCACCACCGGACCCACTTCAAAAATCCGCTGTGGTAAATTACGATGCTTGTTAAGCGAAAGGATTTCCAGCAAATTCGGTAGAATCGAGCATCTAAGCATTGTATACTCCGTGCTTATCGGCGATGCCACCTTTACAATCAAACTTTTTTTAAAAGTTTGTCGCATTAATTCAAACTGTTTCCTCTCTGAAGTCAACGTAAATGTCAACACCTCAAAATATCCTAAGCCTGTCATTATTTCCCTCACCGTTCTCTTTTTCTCCTCTACTGGGTGCACTTCGCCTATAACCAACGTTTCCGGAATCTCTGGCTTTATCCTCTCATATCCATAACCGATTGCAATGTCTTCATTTATGTCCCATGGATGAAGTATATCATGCCGATAAGCCGGTATCTTCACTACCAACGTTTCTTCACCACTTATCGACGCACCAAGCCCCATTCGCTCACAGCAGAGCTTGCACTCATCGGCACTCAATTCAATACCTATAAGCGAATTAACTTCCTTTACTGATATTTCCATCGTCTCAGGCTCTAAACAGGGTGTTTCTTTTTCCTCTATTCTCCCACTCGTTCTGCTCAGAGAGTGAAGCACCACCGATTGAATCTTTCCTCCTCGATCTGCCAACGCACAGGCTATAATATTAAGTGCAATTGAAACGTTCTCATTCAAGCCCGTAGCTTCTATAAATATGTCCTTTGTGGATTCAGTTACCCTTGTCAGCTCTGCATTGATAATAGGAGGAAAAGAAAGAACATCTCCTTTTGAATCCAGAATCAACGGGTATTTATCTTTACCTTTGAGAATGTATCGGAATGCAACCCCTTTTGGATGCCGCTCTAAAATCTCAGCCATGCTCATTTCAAACTTTGAGAAAGTTTGATCAAAACGCTTCGCAGCCTCGTAATCAAGTGGAACAAAAGAGAACCCGGGGTCAACTGCAAGATACCTGAATGGCTGTTTCACTTTCGCTAAGTCGTGCACGCCCACCGAAACTTTCTCCCTGTTTCGACCTATACCTCGATGCAAATGATCTTGTAAGAGCATCAGCGATTCTATCGCACGTGAATCCAACCGCAAGTTTTTCACTACACCGCAAACCACATAAGGTCGCACTTCCTGAACCGAAGAGTCCACAACCATCTCTATGCCCGATTTCTCCACTTTATAACTGGTCAATCCTGGTTTGATGTCCAGAAATTGTCTCATAGCACGAGAAACGCCTTCCACACTGAATAAATCAGGTCGGTTGGGGAAGAACTCCACGTCCATATAATCCGCTTCTATTCGTTCTACGTCTGCGCACATCAGTGGCAGTCGCTCCTTTATCTTTTCGATGCTCACACCGGTAAGATCTTCCAAATCTTCGTACGGTAATCTTATTATGGGCATGGCATATTCTATATCATCTTTATTTTTTATTTTAATCTTATAACTTGACTTTCGGATATAGTATTTGATGTAAATGAATATAGAAGACCAAATAAGGACTGCAGTAGACATAATAAAAGGTGGTGGCACAGTGGTTTACCCTACCGAAACAGTGTATGGATTAGGAGCCGACGCGTTCTCCGAAGAAGCAGTGCGAAAAGTGTATAAAATAAAGAACAGAGATTTTTATCTGCCCATCTCCATTGCTGTTTCTTCCTTTGAGATGCTGCACAAAGTCGCCTATATAGATTCCGAAACATCAAAAATCATAACCGAGCTATTACCTGGACCTGTCACGGTATTGCTGAAGAGAAAAGAAATAGTGCCTGATATTTTAACCGCGGCATCAGAGGTTGTGGGCGTTAGACTCCCGGATAATGAAATCGCAACCCGCATAATAAAAGAAACTGGACCTATAACTGCGACAAGTGCGAATATGTCTGGAAAGAATCCACCGACTTGCATAGAAGAAGTTAAAATAAATTTAGCAGATATTATTATAAATAGAGGTAAGTGTAAATATAGTCTGCCGTCCACCGTAGTGGATATGTCAGGGGCGGCGGCGAATGAAGAAAAGGCGAAGATAAAAATAGAAATAAAAAGGAGAGGAGCATGTTATGAGAGAGTATTGCACGTCTTGCGGAGTAAAGCTGCTGGGAAAGGGCTTCACAGTCTTCCCGTGCCCCAACTGCGGAAAGGTGGAGATAGGGAGATGTGCGAAGTGCCGGAAGCAAAGTAATTTATACCGGTGTGAGGAATGTGGTTTTGTAGGAACGTGAAAAATGAGATGGCAAGGTAGGTCAAAGAGGAAATACACGGGGGGGAGGCTTCACTTCCACCGTAAGAAGAAGAAGCACGAAGCGGGCAGACCTGCAGCACAAACTACTGTTGGAGTGACACGAAGAAAAAAAATTGGGGTAAGAGGTGGCGGTGGAAAAATACGGCTGCTCAGATGTGAATTTGCAAACGTCGCAGATATGAAAAGCGGAACCACAAGAACGGCTAAAATAATAACTGTGAAGAGCAATCCCGCCAATCCTTTCTTTGCAAGGCGGAATATAACTACGAAAGGTACAGTGATAGAGACTGAAATTGGCGATGTGATAGTTACAAGCAGACCGGGTCAGGATGGTGTGGTGAATGCAAGGTTAATCTGATGCAGGATTAAAAGATGTACAAATTAGCAGGCACAATTTCCGGTGAAGTAGGACTGCACGAATTCGATTTTATCAATAGTGGATGTGAAGAAGAAGACAGCTACTGTTGAAATCATAGGATATTACAATTATAAGCGCAATTCATCCTCAGGCTAAAGCGCTGAGGCTTTCTTGCTTATCTTCTGTAAAAACATTTAGTTATAAATACAAAAAATTCAAATTCATATAACATACATGCCCAAGATTAATACGTTAACCTTGAAATAGAAATAAAATAAAATAAACGAAACAGGGAGAGTAGAGAAAATGGGTGAAGAAAAGGAGACGTTCATAAGAATTCAGGGGGTAAACGAGGAGTTTGAAGGCAAGAAGGTGCTGAAGAACGTGAATCTGGATATAAAAGAGATGGAGCCTGTGGGGCTGCTCGGTAAGAGTGGAGCAGGGAAGTCGGTTTTGCTTCATATGCTCAGGGGCACGGATGAATACGCACCGGATAGTGGCGAGGTAATTTTCAGGTTAGCGTATTGCCCCTCGTGTTCGTGGTTAGAGGGACCGAGCAAGGTGGGCGAGAAGTGTAGTAAGTGCGGGACGGAATTAGAGTTCAGGGAAGTGAATTTCTGGAAAGATGAGAAGATGAGGAGGTTACTAAAAGGTGCGATTGCTATCATGCTGCAGCGCAGTTTCGCATTATACAGTGACGAATCGGTTATATGGAATATATTAGAGGCATTAGAGCGGGCAAAATATCCAAAGAGTAAGAGGATGAAGAAGGTGTATGAGATACTGGAATCGGTGAAAATGCTGCATCGTGTAAGTATGCCTGATACAAGAGACCTCAGTGGTGGAGAGAAACAGCGAATGGTGCTTGCAAGGCAGTTGGCACTCTCTCCTATCTTGCTTTTAGCCGATGAGCCCACGGGAACGTTAGACCACGAAACGGCAAAGGTGGTGCACCACGCACTGATAGATAGCACAAGGGGTGGAACAACATTCCTCGTCACTTCTCATTGGCCGTACGTGATTCGTGACTTAACAGGGGAAGCGGTATGGTTTGATAAGGGGGAGATAGTAGATTATGGCGATACGGAGAAGGTGGTGACAGATTTTGAGCGTGAAGTAGGCGAAATAGAGCGAGCGGAGTATAAAAAGTTCGGCGACCCGAAGATAAGGGTAGAAGGGCTGAAGAAGTATTTCCTCTCTGCATCGAGAGGTATGGTAAAGGCAGTAGATAATGTTTCGTTCGCAATAAATGAGAATGAGATATTCGGAGTTGTAGGAGCGAGTGGAGCAGGTAAAACGAGTTTGATGCGAATTGTAAGCCATTTAGAGCCTGGGTCAGGCGGTTCAGCATGGGTGAGAATGGGGGATAAATGGCACGAAGCATCAAAGGAAGATGCTGGTACATATATAAAGGATGGAGTAATTACAGGTGGCATGACCGACTGGAAATCCTATTTTGTAGGTGTGTTACATCAGGAATATACGTTAATTCCGAAAATCACGACGTGGGAGAACCTCACGCACGGTATAGGTCTGGATATGCCCGAGGACCTCGCAAGGATGAAGGTAAAGTTCGTCCTCGAAGGGGTGGGATTCACGGATGAAGAAAAGGAGGAGATACTGCCAAAAACGCATCAGGAACTGAGTGTGGGTGAGAAACAGCGGATACTTATTGCGCAAGTACTGATGAAAGAGCCAAATATTGCAGTGCTCGATGAACCAACGGGAACAATGGACCCGATAACAAAGAAATATATTGGAGAGACGATAATAAAGGCAAGAGAGAATTTGGGCATTACTTTCGTTATTGTCACGCATGACTTTGATTTCGCGGAGAAGGTATGTGATAGAATAGCGAAGATGGAGAAAGGGAAGATAAAGGAAATAGAGGATTTGAGGACCTTTTAACTTTAAACACATGTAATCTTTTATTTTAAATAATAAAAATACAAAGAGGGAGGGAAAAATGAGTGAAGAGGAACCGCTCGTAAAAGTACGCGATATATGTAAGGAGTTCGATGGCAAAGAAGTATTGAAGAACGTGAGCGTGGATATAAGGGAAGGAGAGCCGTTGGGTTTGCTTGGAATGAGTAGCTCGGGTAAATCCATTTTGCTTCACATGCTGCGAGGTAGTGAGGAATACGCACCCACCTCAGGGGAGATAATTTTTAGGGTGGCGATATGCCCTTCATGCGAGGGGGTAGAGGCGCCAAGCAAAGCTGGCGAGGCATGCAGTAAGTGCGGGGCGAAATTGGAGTTAGAGGAAGTGAATTACTGGAAGGACGATGAAGCGAGGAAGAAAATAAAAAGGGCTGTTGCTATTATGTTGCAGCGTACTTTCGGTCTTTATGGAGATGACACAGTTATGTACAATGTAATACAGGCATTGGAAAGCAGGAAGTATCCAGCAAATAAGAGGTTTAGAAGAGCATATGAGCTGTTGAAAGCAGTGAAAATGATTCACCGCGTTACTTTCCCGGCAAGTGACCTCAGTGGAGGAGAGAAACAAAGAGTAGTGCTTGCAAGGCAATTAGCATTGGACCCCATGTTACTTTTAGCTGACGAGCCCACGGGAACGTTGGACTTTGAGACGGCAAAGCTGGTTCATAAAGCATTGATAGAAAGCACAAAGGCGGGGATGACAATGGCTGTCACTTCTCACTGGCCTTATGTCATAGAAGAACTGACTGAAAAGACATTATGGCTTGACCACGGTGAAGTCAGGAAATATGGTGATTCAAAAAATGTGGTAGAAGAGTTTAAGAAAGAAGTGGGGGAACTAGAGCGTGAGGAATACGTAAAGCTTGGAGACCCGAAGATAAAAATAGACCACTGTAAGAAGTATTATTATTCCCTCTGGAGGGGGATGGTAAAGGCGGTGGATGACGTTTCGTTTACAATATATGAGAACGAGATATTTGGATTATTAGGGAAAAGTGGAGCGGGGAAAACGAGCTTAGCGCGGATTATATCTCAAATAGATGCACTGACAGATGGTTCGGCTAAGATAAGGGCTGGGGAGAGATGGATAGAAGTAGGAAGGGTAGCAGAAACAGGCGTGTGGATTGCATGGGGTGCGCTTACGCCTGGTGCAGGCGAACATGCGGCGACACACGTATCCATGTTACACCAGGAATATTCATTATATCCCGAGAAGACGATATTAGAGAATCTAACGAGTTGCATAGGCTTGAACATACCGGAAGAACTTGCGAGGATGAAAGTAATCTTTATCCTACAGAGTATAGGATTTACAGAAGAAGAAGCGGTGGAGTTACTTCCGAAGGACCACATGCAATTAAGCGAAGGCGAAAGGCAGCGGATAGTTCTCGCTCAGGTATTGATGAAGGAGCCTGCGATAGGGGTGCTTGATGAGCCAACGGGGACAATGGACCCAATAACGAAGAAATTCGTTGCGGAGTCTATAAGAGGGGCACGCGAGAACCTGGGGATAACTTTCTTGGTTGTCTCGCATGACATGGATTTTGTGAATATGGTTTGCGATAGGGTAGCGCACATGAAGGATGGAAAAGTAACGAAAATAGAGGAGTTGAGAGCAGTTTAATTAAGATTTAAGATAAGATGGTAGTAGGGAGAAAGACACAGTTGGTGGCGTGTAGGAAAGGGGAGGCGCTTGGCTTAGGTGGAGGTATGGCGCAGCGCGGGACATTCGCGAAAGCGTGGCGAAATGACGTGATAACGCTTGCGATGTCACCGGGATACCGGCACGTGCCAAAGCCGGTGTGTCAGATAACCACCGAATTAAGGGACAGAGGAATAAACGTAGGAGAAATCGTATTGAATGCGGGGGATGGGACACCGGAGGATGCACCAGCGACAGGGGGTCATGGCGTGGCATTCGGGTTGGAGTCAAGTGAGATAGAGATAATAGGAATGCATAAGCTTGCCCTATTGAATCACGGTAACGTAAAGGGGCATTTCATTTACAAAGTGCGGCTTGAGCTGAGAAAGGTAGCGGTACCTGCTATTGTTCTCTGCCAGTGCCCGGTAACATTCGAGGATTTCGAGGAGATAGGAGTAAGCACGCGGAATAAGAAGGGTGAAACGCCGGGTATAGTCATGGACATCGTGACTGGCATTGTAAGAAATGCCGACGTGCCACAGGTGAAACTGAACGAAATCGTTAGCAAAGTAAGAATGTGCCTCAGAGAACTTGGCGAGGGGGAATAGGGGTTTAGTTTATTAGCGGTTCAGCTCGTTAGCCAAACCGCCAAACTGCTAACCCTACATCCTCTGCGTTCTCCGTGAACTCCGCGGTTAATCTGACAATGTCAATAAGAAGAGAGGAGATAAAAAATGGCATCGGTATCTATTATTTTGCCACAAAAACTTGTGGTTAAACTGAGAGACAAAGCGGAAGAAAGCGATTCAGTACCAGATGAGCTGGCTATTGAGATTTTATTTAAGGAATTAGGAGAAGAGTTAGACCCAGAAGATCTCGTAGAGCAGTACAAAACGTTGAGCGAGAATTATTTCAGCGATGGGAAGGAACTTTTGAAGGAAGGAGACCTCGTCCAAGCATCTGAGAAGCTTTGGGGCGCTGCTGCTTTAACAGTTAAGATGGTAGCGGCAAAAAGGGGGTTGAAATTAAAACAGCATGGTAGTATGTGGGCTTTTGTAAGCGAAATTTCAAGGGAGAAAAAGGATAGAGGATTTATTCGCCTTTTTTATTCCACAAATGCATTGCACAGGAATTTTTACGAGAATGAAATGACAGAAGAGATGGTGGGAGTTGCAATGGAAGATGTGGAAAAATTAATAACAAAATTAACTTGAGGTTTGGCTATTCCCCATTCCCCCTCGTTGTTCACACTTTTTATGAAATTATCACAATCCGTATGGGCAAATATTAAATTGATATGAGTGTTCTCAGGGGTGCTTCTCACTTTTGGACACAGGAAATAAATCGAAAAGCTTTTATAGTGACTTGGATATATGTATGATCACCCTAAAAAAGGGGACAAAATAAAAGGAGGAAAAAAAGATATGGCAGATGAGTTAGATTTGTACGACGATAGAGGGAATGTGCTAGTGAAAGATGCGCCATTAGAGGCAATCAGTCCGTTAAGAAACTCAGCGATAAGGAAAATAGTTAGTCTAACCACACGAACAGGGGCGATAGACATGGCGAAGCTGGACTCGAAGTTGAAGACAGGGGCAATAGGCGGCAAAGGTATGATGATCCGTGGCGTAGGCAGGGACATCGATGTAATGGGCAATGTGAACGAGATAGCGAAACAAGTAGAGGACATGCTTCGCGTTGAACCGGATGACGACACGAGGGTCGAGTTGATAGGAGGTGGAAAGCGGATGCTGACAGAGGTGCCGACCGCGAGGATTCTGAGCGACTACTCGGTTGGTCAGACCGCGGTAATGAGCGCGCTGACGCATGCGATAATTGACGTCTGCGGAGTGTCTATGTGGGATGCGGCGTACGTGCATGCAGCAGTATGGGGGATGTATCCACAGGACCCTGACACGGCAGATGGAGCGGTGAAGATGCTGGTGGATATACCGATGAAGAACGAGGGACCGGGATTTGTGCTGAGGAACATACCGGTGAACCACTTAGCAGCGACGGTTGGTAAGAGAGCGCTGCAAGGCGCGGCGCTGACAATGATACTGGAGGAAGCAGCGCAGTACGAGATGGGTAACTCCATGGGACCGCATGAGCGCGGGCATCTGTTAGACCTGGCATACGAGGGTCTGAATGCGAACAACCTACTGCACGACCTGATAAAGGAGAACGGAAAGACCGGGACACTTGCCGACGTGGTATATAGTGGGATAGATAAAGCAAAGGCGGACGGAGTGATAAAGCCGCTGAAGAAGATGCCGTCCGGGTTCGTGGTTTATGACGCAGACGACATGCAGTTGTGGAACGCATACGCATCAGCGATTATGCTTGCAGGAGTATGTGTGAACACAGCAACAATGCGTGCAGGGCAGCCAGTACCGTCGAACATCATGTACACCTGTGAGTTAATGGAGCAAGAGACAGGGCTGCCGGGACCGGACTTTGGAATGGCGCAGGGAGCGTCGGTGTCGAGTTCGTTCTTCTCGCACTCGATTTATGGAGGCGGTGGACCGGGCGTGTTCTATGGGAACCACATCGTTACGAGGCATGCGAAGGGGCAGTTTATACCTTGCTTCTGCGCTTCGATGTGCATAGATGCAGACACGATGTATTTCATACCGTCGAGGACATCGGGGTTGTATGGAGAAGTGCTGGGAGCGATACCGGAGTTTGCAGAGCCAATGAAAGCAGTTGCCGAAGGAGCAAAGGAGCTAATGTAAAAGGAGGGAAAAAAAATGCCACAATATACGGCTGGAAAGAGCCATGTAGCGGATAACAGAAGGAAATATATGGACCCAGGCTACAAGTTAGAGAAGTTGCGCGACATAGCAGAAGAAGATGTAGTGAGATTGCTTGCACACCGAGCACCTGGAGAGGATTACAAGAGCATTCATCCACCGCTTGAGGAGATGGAGGAGCCGGAATGTGCGGTTCGTGAGATGGTCGAGCCGAGTGAGGGAGCAAAAGCAGGCGACAGGATTCGATACATGCAGTGGACCGATTCGATGCAGTTCTCACCGATAACGCCCCGTCAGCGTGCATGGGCAGGGTATAACAGATACAGAGGAGTGGATATCGGTGTGTTATCAGGAAGGACAATTACAGAAGGGAGAGAGCGGGACATAGAGAAGATGACAAAAGAACAACTCGATTCTGAGTTGACGGATACCGCAAGGACAGGAATGCGAGGAAGGACGGTGCACGGGCACGCGGTTCGACTGGACGAGCGTGGAATGATGTTCGATGCACTGCGAAGATGGTCACAGGATCCGGACACGGGTGACGTCATATACGTGAAGGACATGATTGGCGGTGCGATGGATAAGGAAGTAACATTAGGAAAGCCGCTGCCAGAGGATGAGCTGCTGAAGAGAACGACGATGTACAGAAATGCAGCAGGCGGGCTCTGGCAGGAAGAAGACGACCCGGAGTCGGTGGACGTATGCATGCAGATACACTGGAAGAGAACGGTTGGTGGATTCCAACCCTGGCGTAAGATGTCGGAGATAAAAGGCGGGAAGAAGGATGTAGGAGTAGGCAAAATGAAGTTATATGTACCGAGAGGAGGTGTAGAATAAAATGCCATATGGAGATATATCGCATAGTTTCATGAAAGCTATGTCGGATAAGTTTGCGGAGCGGCCAGAAGACAAAAAGACGAAGTTCTACGTGTATGGCGGAATAGCGCAGAAAGGAGGAAAGAGGAAGAGAGAGTTCATAGAAGATGCGAAGAAGATGGTGGAAACACGAAAGGGGAGAACACCGGGATACAATCCGGACGTGGGGATGCCGCAGGGGCAGAGATACCTGATGCCTTACATGATGAACCACACGGACATCATGGCGAATGCGGACGACCTGCACTGGATAAACAATGCCGCGATGCAGCAGTGCTGGGACGACATGAGGCGAGGAATTGTCCTGGGACTGGACGATGCGCATGGGCTGTTAGAAGCGAGACTGGGTAAGGAAGTTACGCCGGATACGATAAGCCACTATATGGAAGTGCTGAATCACGCACTGCCTGGTGGTGCGGTAATTCAGGAGCACATGGTAGAGACGAAACCGTCGCTCGTGAATGACAGCTATGCGAAGGTATTTACCGGTGATGACGACCTTGCAGATGCGATGGACAGGAGATTCGTGTTAGACATAAACAAGGAGTTCGCAGCAGGCTGGGAAAAACCAGGCGAGCAGGCAGACCAGTTGAAAGACGCAATCGGCAAGAAGATGTGGCAGGTTCTCTGGATGCCAACCGTCGTAGGCAGGATGACCGATGGTGGAACGATGTTCAGATGGGTAGGCATGCAGGTCGGGATGTCGATGATAAACGCATACAAGATGTGTGCGGGGGAGTCGGCAACCGGAGAATTCGCATACTATGCGAAGCACGCTGCTGTGGTAAAGCCATCGAACTTCATGCCGGTAAAGAGAGCAAGGTCGCAGAGCGAAGCAGGAGGAGTGCCATTAGGAATAAACGCAGACAGCGTGAGGTCGACGGCATTGTTCCCGAACGACCCGATAAGGAACGAATTAGAGAGCATCGCAGTTGCCGCAATGCTCTATGACCAGTTGTGGTTCGGAACGTACATGTCGGGTGGTGTAGGATTCACGCAGTACGCGAGTGCGACATATACGGACAACATCCTGGAGGACTTCTGCTACAAGGGATGTGAAATCGGGCTGGATCACGCAAACGGCGAGATGGCTTCGATAAAGGGCGACAAGCTGAACATGGACACCCTAGAGGAGATAGTACGCGCAGAGAACGATTACGCACTGACACAATACGAGGCGTACCCAACGGTTGCGGAGTCGCACTTCGGTGGCTCGGTTAGAGCGTGCTGTGCAGCAGCGGGATGTGGTAGTGCGGTTGCATGCGCAACAGGACTTGCACAGCCGACCTTGAGTGCGTGGTCGATGTCTCAGTTGGGACACTACGCGCGTGTAGGAAGACTCGGATTCTACGGCTACGACCTGCAAGATCAGTGCACGGCATGCGGTTCGTATTCATACCAGAGCGATGAGGGGATGCCGTTCGAGATGCGAGGCGTGAACTATCCGAACTACGCGATGAACGTTGGGCACCAGAGTGCGTACGGTGGTCTGGTTGCAGGTGCGCACTGTGCAAATCATGACGCATGGGTGCTGTCGCCGTTGTGGAAAGTGGCATTCGCAGACCGTGACCTGCCATTCGACAGGGGCTACGTGACCAAAGAGTACGGACTGGGTGCAAACAGGGAATTCACCAAGCTTGCAGGAGAGAGAGACCAGATAGTCGCGGGTTACTACGGCAGAGAATAGTGTTTGGTCAGACAAACGAACAAACAACCAAAAACAGAACAAGGTTGGGGAATGTTTTTTCCCCTTTTTTATTTTTTTGTTTGGAAATCAAATTTACGTTTCTCTTCTTTCATTGTTTCTTATTCAACACTTCTCTCGCAATCACCATTCTCTGTATCTCTGACGTTCCAACGACAATGCTGAGTAACTTTGCGTCTCTGAAATGCCTTTCCGCAGGGCATTCTTTCGTGCAGCCATATCCACCGTGTATTTGCACTGCGTTTATAGCAGCTCTAAGCGCAACTTCAGAGGCATAAAGCTTGGTCATTGAAGCTTCTTTCGTGAACTTCTCACCTTTATCAGCAAGATAAGCGGCTTTGTAGGTAAGCAATCGTGCTGCTTCTACTTCTGTAGCCATGTCCGCAAGCATAAATTGAACAGCCTGGAAATTGGCAATAGGCTGGGAGAACTGTCTCCGCTCTTTTACATACCGTTTAGACTTATCCAGGCAAGCTTGAGCAATACCGACACCTATGCTACTCGCCGCTATTCTATCCCTGTCCAGCGTAGCCATGGCTATCCCGAATCCATCACCCTCGCTGCCAAGCCTGTTCCCCTCAGGAATTCTACAATCGCTGAACAACAACCCTCCGACAACACAACCACGCATGCCCATCATATTCTCAATTTTAGCAAACGAGAACCCCTTTGTCCTTTTTTCCACAATAAAAGCACTTATCCCCTCTCTCTTTTTACTCTTATCTGTATATGCGAAAATTACGTATAGATCCGCAACCGCGGCATTCGTGATAAATGCTTTTCTACCGTTCAGCACATATTCAGCGCCTCGCTTAACAGCAGTTGATTCAATAGAAATTGGGTCAGACCCGGCAGAGGGCTCTGTTAAAGCAAAAGCTCCCAATTTCTCACCTGAACACAGAGGTCTGAGATATCTCTCCTTCTGCTTCTCAGAACCTGCGTAATGGATGGGAAACATGGTAATAAGTCCAGCAGCACTTAAGAATCCAATGCTTGCACTTGCCCTTGAAAGCTCCTCCACCATGACCGCATAGCTCATCAACGTTGCGCCTGCACCACCGTATTCCATAGGAAAAGGCACCCCCAAAAGTTTGAGTTCCGCCATCTTCCGCGGTATATCAGAAGGGAACTTTCCTTTCCTGTCTATTTCTGCCGCTTTTGGCAATACCTCTTCTTTTGCGAACTGCCTCACAACACGTTGAAACGCCTTCTCTTCCTCTTTTAACTCAAATTCCATTCCCCTCACCCCTGAACCTTTCTTTAAACCTTTTCTTAGAAAGAAAAGCTTTACCAAAAGAAACGTTTTTTCTTTTATCAAAAGATAAATAAAAAAAACCTAACAAAGGGGGTAAGCAAAACGAAAAAACCTTCTGTAAACATAGGAATGGTGGGGCATGTAGATCACGGGAAGACGGCTTTAGTGAATGCCTTGTCCGATGAGTGGACTGACAGACACAGCGAAGAGATAAAGAGGGGTATATCTATAAGGCTTGGTTATGCAGACGCCACCTTCAGAAAGTGTCCCGTTTGTAAGGAGCCGGATTGTTATACGGTAGAAGAGATATGCAAGCATTGTGGCTCAAAGACCGAAAAGCTGCGAACTGTTTCATTTGTTGATTCCCCGGGACACGAAGCGTTAATGGCAACGATGCTAAGCGGCGCGGCGATAATGGACGGTGCGGTTCTTCTTATTGCAGCATCCGAGCCATGCCCACAGCCACAGACAAAGGAGCACTTGATGGCTCTGAACTTAATTGGCGTAGATAAAACAGTAATCGCACAAAATAAAATAGACCTTGTTTCGAGGGAAGAGGCAATAAAGCATTATTTGCAAATAAAAGATTTCGTTAAGGGAACGATTGCGGAACAATCGCCTATCATCCCTATCTCCGCGCAGCAATCCGCTAATCTGGACGTATTGATACAGAGCATAGAGCAAACAATACCCACACCATCACGTTCCGCGGATGAACCGCCAATTATGCATATTGCACGCTCTTTTGATGTAAACAAACTTGGAACGCCCATAGAAGAGATAAAAGGGGGAGTAATCGGTGGTTCTTCGCTCCAGGGGAGGCTAAGAGAGGGTGATAAGTTAGAGATAAGACCTGGTCAAGCTGTGACAACAGGAGGCAAGGAGAAATGGCTGCCAATAGAAACGGAGATAACGTCAATAGTGGCAGGCGGCGAAAGATTAAAAGAGGTGACTCCAGGTGGACTAATAGGCGTTGGCACAGAGTTGGATCCAAGTATGACAATAGAAGACTCTTTGGTAGGGCAGTGTGTAGGGATGCCTGGCTCTTTGCCTCCAACCTGGAATAAACTCAGTATACAATTTCACTTATTGGAGCGCGTTATCGGCGTAGCAAAAGAAATGGAAATACCAGCGATAAAAGTGGGCGAGAGTATAATGCTGAGCGTAGGAACCACAATCACAATGGGCGAGGTAAAAAGGGTAACGAGGGAGACTATTGATGTAAAACTCAGCAGACCTATATGCACAGAAGGAGGCTCTCGAGTGGCTATTGGGAGGAAGATAAGAGCGAGATGGCATTTAATAGGTGCGGGAGTTATAATATAAGTAGTTCACCTTAAAAATTGTGATTTTCAGTGTATGCCCATAAATTTATGCACCTGAGGAATCACCATAACATGTTGTAAATAAAGCCCCACAGTCGCTGAAAGTTCAAACAGTTCCTTTACGTCTGGCACTATGTCTGCACTTTGCAGTGGGGGATGAGCAGTAACCGGCTGTAACACAAATTTTATGTCAAAATCAGAAAGGTCTTTGCATATCCCTTCTATTTCTCCTACCGGCGTATTTCTCAGCACTATTACCTTTACTATCGTTTCTATTCCTCGATTAACGGAAATTTTTATGCATTCGAGTTCGTTACCGTACAGTTTATCGTAATCCTCTTTTTCCACTGCCAAATGGTTTCTCAGTTTTATGTCAATCGAAGCGTAATCAAAATAATCGGCTACGGAAGCGAAACTCTTTGCCGAATTACCGCTTGTTTCTAAAAAATTGTTTAACTGCATGCTCTTTGCCTCAGCCGCTATTTCTTTTACGAACGCAGCGGAAGAAAGGGGTTCACCACCGGTATAGCAAATGCTGTGGAGGTCAGGAGTGTGTAGTTCTTTTATACAATCTATCGTGACATTCGCAGACACCGGATTAACCATTCTCTTGAAAAGGGAAGTGTCACCGAAGATATTGCAAAACTTCGGTCGAGGATCCTTTGCATAGGGAGAGTCACAATAAAAGCACGGGAGGGAACAGCCGGCAAATCGAATGAATATATGCCTCCTGCCTACGTAAGGTCCTTCGCCCTGTAAAGAGTTGAATATTTCTGTGATATAGCCTTTTGACATTTTTTCGCCCGGATTCAGAATATTTTATATGATGACAAAATATGAACTTTTTGTCCATTTTTCTATTATTTGATAGTATTA
>JAGXOR010000169.1 GCA_023659785.1 Methanomicrobia archaeon LH_S13 | reverse complement strand
CCTTTATATTTTTCATTTCAAGAGCCAAGACTTATTAACTTATTACTATTATAATCCAAATGATAATCCAAATGGTAGTCATAATTACTGACATAGCAAGTACTATTCCTCCATGCAATTTAGCTGTTGGATGTCGCCTTGTCAAAAGATAGATACCAAATATTATTCCTATCCATCCCCACATAAAAATATAACCGAAAATAGTAGCAACTAAGTAGGGATATACCGGATACTTCCCTTCAGCTGCTCTTCCTGTACCTAACTCACCTACTCTTGTCCCACAAGAATCACAGAAGTTAGCACCTTCCCTTAGCTCTGCTCCACAGTTAGGGCAAAATCTTTTTCTAACCCCTATCTCTTCGACCTTCTCTATGACAGCACCACAAGAACTGCAAAACGTAGCCCCTCTTTCCAACTCCGCTCCACATTTTGGACAAAACATATCTTTATCCCATTGCACCTTTCATTTCAATTTCGCTCCGCAATTAGGACAGAACTCCATATCTGGTCTTACAGGCGAACCGCACCCTGGACAGAACTGTTTTGTTTCCGCAGAGGGAGCAACTGGCTTTCCTTCCACTAAGTTCGCACCGCAAGATTTACAGAAAGTATCGCCGACTTTATAGGGAGCACCACATTTTGAACACTTCAAAGTTGGCACAAATATCTGAGAGAAAGAAAGACCAAAATGAGTAACGCCGAGCGAGGAAGCAATCAAGATGAAAATGCCTGTAATACCCTCAAATATAAATGCGATCGAACCAATTACTGCTCTCAGACCGCCAATCTCCAAATAGCTGGAAACACTTGAAAACCCGGCAATTGTCAAACCTATGCCATATAGAAGTGCTCCTGCTACTAAAATAATGAAACAGATAGTTTTATATTTCGTCCGTTCTAAGAAAGGATAAAGAAGTGCGCCAACAGCTACTACTATACATGCCACAATCCCCAATATCCCCAATCCACTCATGGCGGCTAAGCTTGATCCTACATCATACTCTGCTCCTAAAAATCCTGAACCTGCAGCTAAAAAAGAAACACCTATGATGCCCATCACCCCACCTACTACCCTACTATCAGGAATTCTATAGATTGATGCCGCGATAATCAGCAAAACAGAGCCAATCATTGCTATAATTGGAGCCCATAGTGGAACCAATATAGGTGAGACAGCTGTGAATATGATTCCAAGAATGCAGAGCGTAATGATACTAATTAGATAGGTTATAACTGCACGAAAGATGTGTTTACTTTCCAGCGTTCTTCTATCAAGGTTGATGCCACAAATAATTGCAAATATGGCAAATACAATAACCGCAGTAGCTGGAATTATGAATATTAACAGTAGAGGGGCATATTCGATTCCTAATACTGCAGTTATGTACAGCAAAGTACCAGTAAGAATCAAAAAGGTCCCCACAAGAATGCTGGCGATCATACCAAATTTTCTCGCCATCCCCTCAATATCCACGCCTACTCCATTCATTTCAAATCCCCCCTATATACCAACTCCCGATTCCAACGAGTCTCACATTTTTGTGCTGATTGACATCCCGGCGTTTCGCATTTCTTCTTCTAATTCCCTTTCCCTCCATCTTATTTAACTCCCCTATATTTATATTTTTTTTCATTCTCATTTTTTGTTCCCCCCCTTTTGTAAATTCTTAATTTGTATTTGTATAGCTAAGTATCCCTTTAAAAAGTTTTCGGTTTTTTTCTTTTGCGGGAAATTTTTTACTCACCTCAAACAAAGCTCATTGACGAGCAATTTTTTGAGCTCATCGTACACATCTTTTCCTTGTAATCGCCACGTAGCGAAGACTGAAGCGAGGTACTGGTAATATTCAGCGCCATTCTCAGATCTAAAAGCACCTATAATCTTCCGCATTAGCACACGCTCTCTTATAACCTGCTCGCTGAGATTGTCTGTTGGCTCCATTCCGGGGTGAAGGAGGTATGTATACCAGTTTCCCAAACCGTTTCTGATATGTAAAAAGTTACCGGCTTCTTCAGTTCTTTGAACTTGCCGAACTGCTTCGCTATCAAACTTTAGGAAAGTTTGATCAAAATGCTTCGCTATCTGCCATTTCCTTATCCCACACTTCTTTCTGCTGTTTCCGTTCTTCCATAGTCCACGCCGCAGTTCTGACTTTATCGATATTCATGCCGAATCTACCCTTCTGAGGGTTTTTCTCATCCTTTGCGGTAAACTCGCGTTCACAGTCCTGGCACTTATATTTGTGCCGGTTGAACTGAATTTGGAGCATCACACCTCTTTGATGTGTTCTTGGATGCTGATTTCTTCTTATATCTTGACTTTCGGACTTATATATATTAAGGAAAAAATTAACAGCACCATTTTTCCATAGGCGAGATTTTAGATATTCTGTGAAATGCGGTGCGGTATAAAAGAGCTAATGTAACTTTGTACTGACTAACTTCTTATACCGCATCAGGTCCAATAGTTCAAACATCGCCTTCTGCTCCTCATTCATGTCATTAAGGAGACATAACCTCTTATCCACATCATAAAACTTGATAACGGAGAGTTGAACATCAGAAAGCTCCTCTATTATCCTTTCAAGGCTCAACTTGATGTCAGCCCTCTGTAATTTTAATTTGCGTTTCAGGAGCAGTAATAGCATCAATGCGAGAAAACAACAAAAAACATGCACCCTTATCTTCTGGTCTGTCCAGTGGTACACGGGCTCTAGGCTGATCATTATTGGGGTTCACAAATAAGCGGTCTTAAGTCCACCTAAGTGATCATTACCCGGCT
>JAGXOR010000168.1 GCA_023659785.1 Methanomicrobia archaeon LH_S13 | reverse complement strand
TAAGAGTCTTTGACCGACACCGCAGCAAGGAAATCATCGAATATCTCAAATATTTGGATAGCGCCTTTCCACCGGAGATGAAGTTCATAATAACGCTCGATAACCATTCAGCACATACATCCAAAGAGACCAAGGAATATCTATTAACGGTGCCAAATCGCTTCTCTTTTGTATTCACGCCAAAACATGCATCCTGGCTCAATATTATTGAGTGTCTCTTTAGCAAAATGGCAAGAAGTTTTCTCAGAGGCATACGAGTTTCATCAAAAGAGGAACTCAAAGAACGTATTCTCAAATATTTTGATGAGCTAAATCAAATGCCTGTGGTTTTCAAATGGAAATATAAAATAGACGAAATTCCTGGAGGGGTGGTGCCGAATGTTTATTGATATGATAAATAGGAAACGCTGCACTAGAACCCAAACTACCTTTCAACAGGATAGTGTACCGGTAAACGTATTGAGAATGAAAAGGATAGGGTTCAGTTTCCATCACTCTGATTTTCCCTTTGTTTTCAGCCTCAGCCCTCAATGCCAGGACGTAAGTCTTCCCCGATTGACAACATGGGCAGGAAATTTCGCCGGATATAGAACCTGAGGGAGTTGGTGTTGGAGTTACTGTTACCACAGGTGTAGCTGTTTCTTTCTCAATGCATCCTGTAAACATGGCAACTGTAACAATTGCACATACTACTACAATACCTACGCCTATGCCCAATGATCTGCGGGTGCATCGTCAGGATGAAACATGTATCGCCACCCTCTTCCTCAGGGTTCAAATGGTTTGGCGGCTCGTGTAGATAGCCATGATGGCAAATATTTGGATAGATAAAAGCACTGGCAGTGACAGGTTGTATGATGACATCTGCTTCACAGAAGAAGGACTTGAAAGTGGAAAAAGTCCGATACTATTAAAAATCAATAAATTGTATAGTCAAGGACATAAATAATTAGACAAAGTTAAGCTAAAGGGTTGTTTATTCCAGAATGATTTAAGTGATGTCCTGAATTCTTTCACCGTATTATGAGCAGAGCAGTATTTGCGGTTTTCTTTTCACGTGTCTGACGCCAGTATTCTTCAACAGGGTCGAGATCGGACGCACCTGTTGGCAAGAACATGTAATCAATGGTTTCCTTGTTCTCTTTGAATTATCCCATAACGAGGTTATTCTTGTGCCACGTTGCTCGATCAAGGATGAACAACACCTTTTTATAGCGTTTATGCAGCCTTTTTATGAACTTTAGCACCTCCTCTTTGACTTAGCGATCCATTTCTTGGTAATGGAACTTTCCATGCCAGGTTAGAGCGCCACCCACATTTATTGCCTCTTTTGAACCGTTTGTGTACACGAGAGGTGTTGTCCCCTTACGAGCCCAGCATTTACACCTGTCCGCGTCAACTGTAAAATGGACCTCGTCCAAGCAAATTATCACCATGTCTTTATCCAAGTTTTCGAGTTTTTTTAACTGCTCTTTGAACTCGTCTACGTCTTTCTGATTTCTGCGTTTGTGTCTTGGTCTTGGGACTAAACGAACAAAACTCCAAATTTTGACGTGATCAAGGCCTACACATCTTTTGTTTGCCAGCCCCTCGTATATCCATTTTCCATCTGGTAAGGATTTTCTAGAATTGAATTTAGCTCTTTCAGGTCTGCTTCGCTCAACTCAGACTTCCTTCCTCTCCCTTTTTTATCACGAACCCCCTCAAAACCCTCTGCTTTGAATCTACAATGCCAGAAAGAGACTTTGCTTTTGGATGTGTGGCAAATCTTTTCAATGTCCCTATCACTGTAACCTTCTTTCAATAAAAGAAGGTACTGCAAACGTTCTTTTATCTTCCCGTCCCTCTCATTTTTGTATCTCTTTTCTAACTCTTTTAAATCGACATCTTTCAAATCCATAAAATTATGCTTGATGTCCTATTATTTAAAATCCTCACTATAGATGTGCTCATCTCGGTACCCGAGGCTGCAATGCCATGAGCGGATGAGGCAACCATATTGGCGGAATCCTGCACTCGGGTAACAAGGACGTTGAGGCTATCAACCATGCGGTTAATCGTCCCCTTGAGCTACAATATATCTCCTTTTGCATCCACCGTGACTTTTTGTGTGGGGTTACCGTTGGCCAATGCTGTGGCTACCTTAGCAATATCTCTAACCTGAATTCTCAGGTTTGCAGACAGCATGTTCACATTATCAGTCATCTCTTTCCAGGCACCGACAATACCTGGCACTTCTCCCTGCGCACCAAGTTTCCCTTCTACTCCTACTTCCCTTGTTACCCTTGATACTTCACCGCCAATTAGATTGAACCTGTCAACTGTCTTATTGGCAGTGTCTGACATTACTCTGAAGTCGCCTGCTACGTGTATTGCAAACTTCTCTGCCAAATTGCCCCTGGAAATATTGTCAAATATTCTCCCCATTTCACGCGTGAATTCTGCGAGAGTGTCACTCAAACCATTTAAAGTGTCAACACACTCTTTCCAACTGCCTGCAACACCTGGTACTGATGCGCGTTCGGTTAGTTTACCTTCTGTGCCTGCAACCTTTGCCCCCGGTGCATCTCTGTTGTAACTCCCCCTTCCCTCTCAGCCATTTTGTTGTATGCGTCTGCCAGTTCGCCGTGTATATCGTATTTCTCTTTTGGCAGCCTTATTGTTAAGTCACCGCCCTTAAAAGCTTCCATTGCCTCTAACAAACGTCTCAACTGCCTTTCTCTATACTCCTTCTCTGTTTCTCCTTTTCTAACCTTTTCGCCCTTTTCAACAGTTCCAGTTTTCATACTCTTATGTGGTTTTAGGTGTATGCA
>JAGXOR010000167.1 GCA_023659785.1 Methanomicrobia archaeon LH_S13 | reverse complement strand
GCCAGAGAAGGCGCAGAAAGACCGCCACCATTAACCCCAGAAGGCAAAGGAGCAACACCACCGCCAGGTCCAGCCCCAGAAGTGGCAGTGTCATACGCATTTTTAACACCAAGCAAGGAAGACCCAAGCTGGGCTCCCTGGGTCAAAAAATCCATCATCCCCGGCTCTCTGCTGTATGATGGTTGATAATATTGTTGCTGCTGACCGGACAACTGTTGAGCAATGTCAAGCGGCACACCCAAATCCCTTAATTGCCTTTGAAATTCCTGATAATTAGCCTGATTTTCTGCTTGCTCCAATTCCCTTGGCAATGAACCATATTGTTGTGCCGCCTGTACCCTTTGTAGCGGTGCTTGAGCCATTGTTTGAGCTAACTGAGTGCCCATGGGGACAGCGTTAAGCCTTCGTTGCCTTTCCCTTTCATATTGCCTTCCCAACTCCTGCTGTAAACCCTGGGTGGTTTCCGTTTCTAAATTTCCAAGCTCCTTCGCCCGTGTGCCACCATAAAATGCCCCTTCTGGCAGTGAGCGTTCCAAGCGGTCTTTGGATTTTTGTAATTCGTTCATGGCACCTTGACGGTAGGATTGCCAATAGGGGCTGTCCTGCGGGTCATAGCCTCCCTGAAGAGTTTTTGTCAGCTCACTCTCCGCACCCTGAGCCATGGGTGATTGAGTCCAAGATTGATTGCCCAAATACTCTCCCAGTTGACCCATACCTTGGGATTCGTACTGACTCATTGGGGCTACTAAATTACCAGTGTAAGCTTCCCCCGCCCTATTCATTCTTTCCAATGCCTTGGATTTTGCACCTTCAGCTAATGATTCCTGCAATCCTTGTTGCCACTCGGGAGCTAAACGTTCGGGCTTAGGATTTTTCTCCTTTTCGCCAAATATAGTTTCACCGACATCACCTAAAAAACCCATAATAATCTCCTTTTCAAAATACCATTATTTTTATGTGCGCATTTGCTACTGAACACATAAGATAAATATTGTCTTCTGTCCATGCAGTACCAGAATCATAAACCACTCCTCCGCCATCCACATACACCGTAATAAACCCTCGTGGAATGACATCCAGGTAATGCTTAACTGAAAATTCCGTATCTGCCGTGCCAGTGTCATCCACTTCTAATATATCGCCCTCGTTGAATGGGATTTCGCTTATTTGACGGATAATCTTATCAAGGAAAAAGGTCAGTTTAGATGCCCAATTTCGTGTGTTCTTGTCCCTTATGTTATAACCAGTGGGAATTATTTGTGTCTTTTGTAACTTTGGCATTTATCTTTTACCCTTAGTCCTTAATCCTTTGTCATTTTAGGTTGCTTGCATTAACCGACCAGCTTCCTGGAAGTAAAGCATAGCGTTTCTGTATTCAAACCAACCGTCAACTTTATTATTGCTGAACCTAAACCGTATCCTCTCACAATCTTGCCGTATAAAAACCCGACGTGGAGTGTCAAAGTTATCATTTTCCTCCAAGGTTGTCAAATGACTCCAAGTATCGCCTCGGTTAGTGGAATATTCAACTTTCAAAGAGGTAGCATTATAATAAACATCTAATCTCAATATCCGCTGACGGCTGACAAGGTTAGTAAAATTATAATCCTTGGTTTCAAACCAACTATTTATTGCTTTCCCGTTGTCGTTATTCAGTATACCATTATACTCATACACATACCCGTCTTGGCTGCCAAAAAGATTAGTGGGAGCGTTGCTAACAATTTGCCGAGTTCCGATTTCATAATCCTGTTCGCCAATGGTGCCTTCCAAATCACCAATTAATAAATCCCGCTCCACAAAATAATAACCGTACATAGTTATAAAGTCGTTGAATGAATGTCTGGTCCATTTACTGTAAAAGTAATTGTAGCACCAAACCATTGACGGATAAGTTTCATCAGTTCTGGGGACGAATAACCAATATTCACTGTTTTCCTCAATGACGATAGCGAAGCTCCTATGCATTTCGGAAGGAGACATCTTGTCAAACAGTTCTTGCTGAATGGATGTACCAATGGCTTGATAATTAATACCGTCGAAACTATACAGATCGTCCCAACCCAGAAAGAAAATCTCATCACCCACAACCTCTACTGAAGCTGGAGCACAAGTGCCAGTGTCAGCTTTCTTGCTGAACTCGATAATTGTGGAGGAGCCGGATAATGTGCCAACCCAGATGCTCCTTTCCTTTACAGCTACCAAATAATCACCTTTGAAACTGAGGAGTTTTTGAATATAGTCTGCACCAGTTAGTGTTGCATAGTTGGCATTCCCCGCTGACCATTCTTCCGGACTGCCTCTGTCACACCACCTTACCCGTTGCGGGTATGTGGAACCGGCCTCTATGGTGTAGCCGAGGACTAAATAACCTTTAAATTCACAGAGGAATTTGGCTTTTGGAGGAGTGCCGCCCAAATTGGCAATCTGATCTACCCCCGTCCACTTTTTAATGGGGTCTTTTAAATTAGTAGTTACCCACCATGGATCTATCTCCGTTTGTTTTAAGATGTAATCGCAACTGGATAGATCATCATCAAGACTGGTAAAGTTTATGAATGTCCGGACGTCGTCAATATTAATATCACACGTTCCGAAATCCACAGTGGCATTCAAGCCCTGGGAAATGATAGCTGTTAAGGTTGAGGCATCACCCAAATCCAAAAAGGCCTCTTTCCATTCACCTGCTGTCAAGGCAGGGATGTCCAAGTTTTTTATTGGCGACGCACATGCGGCAGTATCATCTAATAAAAATTGTAAATCCCCCGCAGCCAAATCAATAGAAGACTTTATCCATAGTCGTACATGGTTATAGCTGCTCAAGTC
>JAGXOR010000166.1 GCA_023659785.1 Methanomicrobia archaeon LH_S13 | reverse complement strand
GTAAGTTATGTCACTCTACTCTTAAATTCTTAAGTTAAAACCGGAAATGAATTTTACCCGGGGTTTTTGGGATTATTTCTTTTTGCTTGCAAAAAAGTTTATCGCATAAAACACATCCTGCGGTCGCTCTATCTCATAATCCACATTCACTGTTATCAGCAATGCGTTTTCATGAGGGTCGCCCTTCAATTTCCCTTCTGGCGTATGTTCAGGTAACGTCTGCATCTTTGCTTCACCAAACGAGCAGAATCCGTGGTCTGAGATTACAATTAATTTGTTGTTCTCGTCTTCCTCTAAAAACCCCGTATCAAATATTAGTTCTCCAATTTTTTCGTCCATACGCTTATACCACTCGACAACATAATCCTCACCCCAGTGGAAGTGCTGAATCCGGTCCAAACAGTTATAAACCGAAATGAGCAAATCAGGCTTCTCGGCTAAAAGTTCTTTTGTCTTCTCCGTAACTCTCTCTAATTCCTCCTCCCATTCCTTCTCGTTTGTCGGCAATCCAAAACCTATTGGCTTGAAATTCACTCCGAAAGAATAAGGTGGTACGACAAACGGCACGTTCAATGCCCTTACTTTCTTTCCTTCTCGCTCTAAAACATCCCATATAAAATCCACTTTTATGTCTTCTCTCTTCACTATCTCGCCATTAACAACATAGCTTTCATGTTTGTGTTCTTCTAAAAGCTTACCTGAGAACATGCCGCACCAGACAGATGCAGATATTGGCTTCTCCTTCAGCGTGATTGTTTTGCTTTTACCTATTTCTGTTAATCGCTTAAAATTCGTCAACTCGCTTAAATTCGGTGTTATAATGGTCCATGTCGCTGCATCTATTCCTAACACGAAGAATGTCCCTCCGTTTTTGGACAAACTTTTTTTAAAAGTTTGCATCCAGGACCACCCCTGCCCCTATATTTCTTCCGTTTTTCACCAGGACGAACCTCCCCAGCTCTGGTATCTCAACAAATTTCTCTACTACTAACGGCTCAGTATCAAAAACAATGGTTGCCGCATCGTGCTCATTTATTCCGTTCGGATTGGTCTCTATTACCTCTCCCGTCTCCGAATTTATCTTCTCTTTTATTTCCCTTATCTCACATTCCACTTTTGCAGAGCCACATCTCAACTCCAAAGTCTCTCCTTCTTTTAGTTCCTTACCGAGTAGAACAGCCTCACCTAAAAATTGCTTCGTGGGTTTTGGTGGACTTTCTACAAGCCCGAAAACATCTCCTCTCATTATCCCTATTATTCCTCTATCACCGATAGTAACACCAATACTATCCCCTGCCCGGGCTTCTTCCAGGTGTTCTCCAAAAATTTTAAGCTCTTTTATTTCACTCTGGATTCCCGAAGGCTCGAAGATTATTTCGTCCCCTCTTCTTACCATACCTGATTCGACACGCCCAATGATTGTGCTCTCGCCGTCAACCCCATATACATCCTGAACAACAAACCTCTGCGTTTTCTCTTCTTCGCTTATTTGCACCACATCCAGCGCCTGTATTAAAGTTGGACCGTCATACCATTCCATTTTCTCGCTCCGACGGTAAATGTTATCGCCTTCCATTGCGGATACAGGAATAAAGAGTATTTGCCCTGTGGCATAACCAAACGAACTTAAAACTTCGGTTATTTCTGCCTTCATGGTTTCAAACGTTTCCTTGCTATAGTCCACGGCGTCCATCTTGTTCACAACCACAAACACTTGCTTTATGCCCAGCATCTTCAATAAGAATAGATGCCGCCTCGTTTGCTCTTGCACGCCTTCCTCTGCGGAAACAACCAGAACCGCCACATCCGTATGCGAAGCCCCTGTGAGCATGTTCTTTATGAATTCCTTATGCCCCGGCACATCGGTTATTGTGTAGTTGTTAAGTTCGCTTTTAAACATCAAACTCATCGTGTCTATTGTCCTCTCCTCTTTCAACTCGTCTTCAAACGAATCGAGGAAATAAGCGAATTCAAACCTGCGTTTGTATTCTTCCGCTAATTTCTGTATCTCATCTACTCGCTCATCCTTTATGCTCTCGCTGTCGTAAAGCAACCGTCCTATCAAGGTGGACTTGCCATGGTCCACATGTCCCACGAGAACCACATTTACGTTCACATTTATCTTCTCATTTTGCATTTTCTCTACTCTACATATAACCCAAAGCTCGTAGCTTTTGCATCATAAACGTCTTCTCTTTATCCTGTGCGCGACCTGACCGCTCTGCAATCTTTGTCGTTCTCAGCTCTTCCACTATTTCATCTATCGTCTTTGCTGTTGAGTCTATTGGTGAAGTGCACGGTTCACAGCCCAAACTCCTATACCTCTTCCCATTGTTGGCAAAATACATTGGATTCACTGGAATGTCTTTCTCTTGCTTTATGTACTCCCAAACATCTAACTCACGCCAGTGCAGGATTGGATGCACCCTTGTATGGATAGTCACATCGGTCTCACTTTGTCCTTTAGTTTGTGCTTGATATTGGTCCCACATCTCTAGCGGCTGGTCTCTGTAATTCCATCTGAACGCATCGTCTCGTGGTGAAAATACACGCTCTTTCGCTCTTATCCCGTGTTCATCCCTCCTTATCGCCAGAAGTAGCGCATCAAATCCGTGCTTATCAAGACATTTCATCAATGCTTCCGTTTTTAATTTTGTGCAGCATTCGAGTTTCCCTTTTTCTGGTCCCACGCCAGCTTTCATCGCCTCTTCGTTCTTCGCTATTACCAAATCCAATCCCCATTCGTCTGCAATTCTGTCCCTGAACTCATACATCTGCCTGAACTTGTAACCTGTATCTATATGGTGACAAAATATGAACTTTTTGTCCATTTTTCTATTATTTGATAGTATT
>JAGXOR010000165.1 GCA_023659785.1 Methanomicrobia archaeon LH_S13 | reverse complement strand
TGATAGCCCCTATTGATCTCGTATTGCTCACTTTAATCGTGGTTATCGCCCTCACATCAATATCCGTGAGAGACCTCTTGAGTGCAATCATGTTATTGAGTGCTTATAGTTTCCTGATGGCGATGGTCTGGATGGAGATGCACTCAGTGGATGTAGCATTTACAGAAGCTGCTGTTGGCGCAGGTGCAACCACCGCATTCTTAATCGCCGCTTTATCCAGGACGGTGAGGTGGGAGAAGAAATGAAATTAATATCGTTATCAGCATTGTTATTTGTAATTTTTTTAGGCGCACTTTTCATATACGTAGCGGAAGATATACCCGATTTTGGCGACCCAAATTCAGCTCCTAATAGGTATGTCAACCTGTCTATCAGTATGGATGCTGCGGAAGCAGCGACTAATTTGAACAAGGGTATTGTTCCAGAGGAGTTGGTCAATGACCTCGAAGTGAGAGGTTTTCGAGAAGATGAACTACCGGCAGGAGTTAAGAAGATAAAGGAAGGTGAATGGGATGCCTTTATTATTCCCGAGGAGAAGCATTACTATCACAAGGAGCAGAAATATTACTTTATTAAGAAGGAAGGAGATAAATTGTGGGTTTACCGGTATGCACCAATCATTAGGTATATAGAGGAAGGTGAGAATGAGACAGAAGTCCCGAATATGGTGACCTATGGCCTCGCGGATTATAGGGCTTATGATACGCTTGGTGAGACCACAGTCATATTTACTGCCGGTGTGGCAGTTATATTATTGCTAAGAAGGCGAGAGAAAAGGCCGGAGGTGAGGTAAGCTGTGAACACGGAAAAGAGTGAGACGGGAGAAGGCAAAAAAGGGGGTGGGGATGTCATAGTAGAGACCGTATCGAGACTGATGGTTCCGTTCATCCAGTTGTTTGCATTGTATGTGATAATACATGGAGCAGGAGGACCGGGAGGAGGATTTCAAGGAGGCGTAATATTTGGCGCTTCTTTTGTCTTGCTCGTCATCGCTTTTGGTATTGTTAAAGCGGGGGACAGATTCCCGGAAGGTATAAATAGAGCATTCACCAGTCTTGGAGTGTATATCTATGCGGGAGTGGGACTCCTATGCATAATTTTAAGTCTTGGAGTTGCGCAGTATCTCAATTACGGCTTTATTCCATTAACGGCCCATTTTGAGGAGAACAGGGCTTTGGGTATGGACCTCGTAGAAATAGGAATAGGGATAACCGTAATGGCCGTAATCACATCTATATTTTTCAACCTCGTGTGGAAAAGAGAAGAAAGTGAAGAAGAAGGAGGAGGAGAGGAGGTGCAGGAATAAGAGATGATGGATTGGCTAATTGAGGAAATACTTGCGAAATATAATTACTGGGTTTCCATTGTGCTTATGCTCATCGGTTTTTATGCGATGATAGCAAAGGGTAATTTGGTAAAGAAAATCATCGGATTGAACATATTCCAAACCGCTATATTTCTTTTCTACATATCGCTAGCAGATATAAGGGCTGTGATAGGTACAAAAGGAGGAACCGAGCCAATCGTAAGCGAAGAAATAATACATAAAGGTTACGTTTACGTGAATCCACTGCCTCATGTGCTTATCCTGACGGCGATAGTGGTAGCGGTTGCCACGATTGCAGTTGCCCTCGCTCTGATAATAAGGATGTATGAGGAGTACGGGACGATAGAAGAAGATGAGATAATAGAGAAGGAGAGAGAGCTGGGGGTGTGGGTGTAAGGGGGCGCTAAAGCGTTGAGTTTAGAGCGAAGGTGGGACACTCAGACACACCTTTATGTTATTAACTATGCTCGATTATACTTTATCTCGTGTTTCAGAAGGTCAATGAACCCGTATTCTTTATCGCTGCCTTTATCGTTCTTTCGCCTCACAATCCGCAAAAAATAGATTCTGTCCGCCATGAAATGTTCGACACACTTATTTTCCAGATTCACGTCCTTGAAATCATCTATATGCTTTCGATTCCTTTTGCATGACAAAAGGCGTTCCGTTATCCGCAGCTTCTACCATCTCCGAGTCGAGCGGCACTCTACCGAGGAAAGGCACGCCCAACTCCCTCGCAGACCTCTCGCCGCCGCCGTATTTGAAAATGTTTATCTCTTCGCCACAGTAAGGGCATGTAAACCCAGCCATGTTCTCTATTATCCCTATCATCGGTAATTTCAGCACACCTGAGAAATTCACCGCCTTTCTCGAATCCAGTAATGCTATATCCTGTGGTGTCGTAACAACTATCGCGCCATCTACATTTTTAATCAACTGCGCAACACTCAGCGGTTCGTCCCCTGTCCCCGGCGGAAGGTCAACGACCATATAGTCCAACTCTCCCCAATCCACGTCTGAGAGGAACTGCCGTATCGCATTCATCTTCATCGGTCCCCGCCAGATGACTGCTGAATCTGGGTCAGGCAGCAGGAAACCTATGGACATCACTTTCAGCTGTGGCGTGACTAAAATTGGCGACATTTTATCCCCCAATACCTCTGGTCGCTTGTCTTCTATTCTCAGTATCTTCGGAATGTTAGGTCCGTGTATATCGGCATCCATCAACCCCACGTCTAAACCTCCCTTTCCAAGAGCAAAAGCGAGATTCGCTGCTACCGTTGTTTTCCCTACTCCTCCCTTCCCACTCATCACCATTATCTTGTGCTTTACCTTCTCCATCCCCGCTTTCACTGCCTCTTCTTCCTCCTTCATCCCCTTCTTTCCTTCTCTCTCTCCTTCCGTACTCATGGTCATAATTACATTTTATCCCTTATGAGATTTAAAAGGAGCCAAAGGATCTCTACCACCTCCATGCCTTCCTCCCCTCCACCCGGGAGGCATTCTTGGAGGAGGCACCGGTGCCTTAGTCTCAGGTTCCATT
>JAGXOR010000164.1 GCA_023659785.1 Methanomicrobia archaeon LH_S13 | reverse complement strand
TAATACTATCAAATAATAGAAAAATGGACAAAAAGTTCATATTTTGTCACCATAGAAAGATATGCAAGAGCAAGATAAGTTCAGTTGCGTTGTGGTTGATTGGAACTATGCATACGACCTTTGCAGGGATATAAGTAAAGAGATAAAGGATGCGGGATTCAAGCCTGAAGTTGTAATTGGAATAGCGAGAGGGGGCTGGTACTTAGCTCGTGTTCTCTGCGATTTCTTTCTGCTTAAGGATTTGTTCAGCTTGAAGATGGAGCACTGGGGAGTAACAGCCACGATTACTGGTGCGGCGGAGCTGATATACGGGCTTGACAATGCAGCGAGGAAAACACTAAGCGCGAAGAAGGTGTTAATAGCGGATGACGTGACTGACACTGGGGACAGCATAAAATTTGTAGTTGAGTATGTTAAATCGTTGAGAGCGAAGGACGTAAAAACCGCAACTTTACATCACAAAACCTCTTCCTCTTTCGTTCCCGATTTCTACGGCGAGCTGGTAAAAGAATGGAAATGGGTGATATACCCTTGGAATATCCATGAGGACGTGATGAACTTGGTGGGGAAGGTGATTGCTAAAGGTGGTAAGTGGATGTGGATGAGTTTAGATGAAATAAGGGTTTCTATGAAGGAGGAGTTTGACTTTTACGTGTCTTATCACCTTCTAAAGGAGGTTCTGGAGAACATGGAGTTTCACGGTAAGATAAAAAAGGAAGAGAAGGGAGGGAAAGAGGTGTGGCTTCTGCGCTAATTCATAATGTTTCAACGCCAAACGACTCCAGCAGCACTTCTGTATTTATCTTCCCGCTTGTAAAAGTTTTCCCGCTGTTCACTTCGTTCACCGTGATTTCCGCAGGTGCGAACATACCCGCATCTACCTTAAAGAAATCGAAGCCCGCTTCCTTAAATGTAACGTAAAACGGCTTTCCATAATCCCTTGAATTCTGCGAAGGCACTTTCTTCACGTAGTCTTTCAATTCTTCCACGTCATCGTAATCTACCGTATAATACATGCGACCACTGTATATGATGCAATCGTTAGTCGAGCCCATGCATTTCACATCGTCACCAACAACAGGCGATATCGGTATAATGCCATGAGCATGCTCTATGCCGTTTATGTCAAATCCTAAAGAATCGAGCTTGTGAACGCCCGTTTCTATTCCCCGCGCTGATATCTGCACGGACCCTGCAATAGAGGAGGTTGGCACTACTACAATATATAAGTCTTCGGATTCCACCCCGCACTTCTTCGCTATCTCCAATGTTACTTCCTCGTCAGGTATCCTGTCGCTTTCCAGCACCAATACCGCCTCATCCGCTTCGTCTGCATACAATATCTTATCGTATAGCTCGCGTGGGTTGAGCGAAAGCGCCCTTGCAGGTCCCGACCCCATGCCGAAGAAATCCTTCACCTTTATCCGCCATCCCGCATACTGCGATGCCATGCATGCGACTACCGGATGGTCGGTGGTAAGCTCTACGGCAGGTGCGACAAATTTCCCAAGGTCAAAGCTGCTGAATTTTATATCCGCGAGGTCTGCCATGCATATCCTTGCTACGTATAACCCTGCTTCAAATCCACCTACTTCTTCCACCCCCGCATCTATTATCATCGTCCCGTTATCCAAGTCCTTTATACCTACTTGCAACTCCTCCGAATTGTCCATCATCTCCTCAAATACGTCCAATCCATTCTCATTCACGCTTATCATCCTTTTCTCTCTCCATTACTATTACAATATCATGTACCTAGTGACGTCCTCCCCACGCTTACGCATGGGGCTTCCAGGTTGGTAATAGATATACAAACATAATATATAAAGTTAAAATAGATGCCTCGACAATGGTAAACATAACAGGAAAAGTAATTCGAATTCTACCTTTTAAAGAAGTAAAAATAGGAGACGAAGCTAAAAAAGTCGTTGACCTTTTAATAGCAGATGAAAGTGATTACAAGAGAGTTTCCTTCTGGGATGAAAAAGCAGAACTCGTGCTTCGTGGTGAGATAATAGCAGGCAATGTACTTAGAATAGAAAACGCAAGGGTTCCTGTAGAAAGTAAGTGGGGCAGTGAGAAAAGAGCAAATGCCGGGAAATACACGAGAATAGCTAATATATCCGCGAATATATCCGCGTTAAGCCGTGCAAATTCCTTGAATCTTACCGTATTGGCAGTCGCAAGACCTGAGCACGGACAGGTCTGCATCGCAGGCATAGACGAAAACGGTGACTGGATAAGACCGCAAGGCGTTTATGAAAGTGATATTTTTACCTCTAATATGCTAAACTTCAAAAACCTTTGCATTTCAAAAATATATGTTGACGAGTGGAGAGGCAGGCGACCAAGGAAGGAGGACAGGTTTTTTGTTTATGGTGAAAGCGTAAAAAGGGCACTGAATGAGGAAGAGAAAAGAGAATTCTTGGAAAGAAATGTTGACGATTCGGTGGATGTAGTGTTCAAGGGCAGCAGGAGTTTGGGATTGATAAAGCCGCGTATTTTGCATGTATATGAAGAGAAGGTGAAAGCGACAAAGAAAAAAGCAGGGAAGAGCCATGAGCAATACATTCGTTTTAACTTCAAAGACTCCTCAGGTAGGATATACCGGAGATGGTCATGCAGATGCAACACCTTCTATAAAACCTGGAATGAATTGAAAAAGAAGCATCGCTGGACTTATGGGCTGAGAATGCTAAGGTATTTAAAGAAGAACAATGTTTATTTCGCCATTGGTCTTACTTATTCGGATTATGGCGTTGATAGGCTGGAATATGGAGCATATCCGATGATTGTTGGTGTTCATGTAATTGCTCCCTAATGGTTGAGTTTCATGCAGAAGAGGGACACTCTTGTAGGTGAAGAGAGTGTCTGAAA
>JAGXOR010000163.1 GCA_023659785.1 Methanomicrobia archaeon LH_S13 | reverse complement strand
TAATACTATCAAATAATAGAAAAATGGACAAAAAGTTCATATTTTGTCACCATATGTAATAAAAAGGGTCGAAAGAGAGAATGGATTTTATGGTATAAGCGACCTCAGACGATTTAACCACTCGTCAATTCCTGGTTCTTCCAGAAATGCTATTATCACACCGGGAAACCCTTCTACCCCACGCTCTCACTACAAGTTCATCTGCATCCACAAGCTCAAAAAATTTCTTTATCAGTTCCTCTCTATCCATCTCCGTTTTCATTTCCTACGTCCCGACCCTTATCGGATAAGATATGCCCTTCAGCGTTGCAATTGCAGAAAGAGCAGCTAAATAGCTCGTCTTTGGATTCGCTCTCGAAGGGACGTTCTCCACCCTCACGAATAATTTACCAAATTCCCCCTTTGCCTCTATCTCATGCACGTTCTCCACCGCAGATGGGTCTGCAACGATTTTCACGCGCGTAGCCTCTGCACCTATACCTGCAAGGCTTAAAGACGCCGCTACGTTCACGTTCTCCGGAAAATGCCTCACCGCTTCCTTCGCAGGACCCATGAACAGCATTTCCTCCTTCTTTATTGAAAATAAATCTATCCCCCTTTCCTTCACATACTTATTCCCCTCAAATCCCGAAGGGGGCTTTCTTGTCGTCAATTCCACCGAATGTATCCAGCCAACTGCACCTGATTTTAGTCCATCTATACCCGCCACTGCGCCTGATGGAATATACACTTTACATCCTTTTTCCTTCGATTTCCTTCCGATTTCTTCAAAAAGACCTTCCTCAAGTAGCGCACCAACGCTCATTATCATCACATCCTTACCCTTTTTTAACGCCGGTATCACAAACTCACGAACCGCTGCTTGCGATGCACATTCTATTACCAAATCAACCTCGGCTAAAATCTCAGCCAGTTCTGAGCTATCGGATTTTATTATTTCTGGCTTCTTCCCCAGGCGTTTACATAGCTCTTCTATACTCCCTGGATGTTTGTCTATCAAAAATTTCAGCTCCATCCCCAAGCCCAATTCACGCCCATTTACTTCATCTCCGTCTATTGCCCTGCATATCTCACTTCCTATTGCCCCGCAGCCAACTACACCTACCCTTATCTTTTCCTCTTCTCTCCTTTTTAACATTCCTCTCTTCTTTACCATTGATTAAATATAAATTGAAGAAATGATATACACTTTTTGGTTATAATAACAATATTAAGGCAATGCTGCTGAAGGAGATAGAAAATTTTCTGGAGGAAGATGTAGGGCATGAAGATTACGAGGAGATAGTGCCGCATACAGATTGTAAAGCGGAGATAACGGTGAAAGAAGAAGGCGTTCTCGCTGGTTTAGAAGAGGTAAAGCTGATATTTGACTATTTGTCTGTTCATTATTCCTCTGAATTCGAGGATGGAGATAGAATAAAAAGCGGTGATATTATTTTGACTGTGAAGGGAGATGGTGTGAAGATATTGAAGGCGGAAAGACTTGTGCTTAATTTTTTAAGTAGGATGAGCGGCGTAGCCACTTTGACGAGTGTGTTTGTAAACGAAACGAGAAAGGTAATTGAGCATGTGAAGGTAGCAGGAACGAGGAAAACAACGCCCGGCTTCAGGAAATACGAGAAAAAAGCGATAGCTATTGGTGGCGGCGACCCGCACAGATTCGGGTTGTACGAGGCAGTGATAATAAAGGACAATCACATAAAGTTGATGGGACTAGAGAACGCGATAAAAAAGGCAAAAGAAAAGGCAAGTTTTACACGAAAAATCGAAATAGAAGTTGAAAGCATTGCGGATGCACTCAGAGTTGCGGAATTGAAAGTAGACATAATCATGCTTGATAACATGCCAGCAGCGGAAGTAAAAGAGTGTGTGAGGTTGCTGAACGAGAGGGGGCTTCGTGATGGGTTGATTTTAGAGGCTTCCGGTGGGGTAAATATGAGAAATATAAAGGATTTTGCTTCTACTGGCGTTGATGTTGTTTCAATCGGCATGATTACTCATGCAGCAAAATGGTTGGGTTTTTCTATGAATGTGATGGAGTAAAAGTAAAAGTAAAAGGTCTGGTTGGTAAAAGACAAGAGCAATGAAGTTTATGAACGCCGGTGATATAAGAGAAAAATCATGTGGAAGCATGTTTCCGACCTTTTTCGGGGAGAGGTATGCACCCGGGAGTGTTTCCGAAAGGAAGGACGTGGCATAATACGTCTGCAGATTTTTTATCGGGGTATTGTTGAGAAGCCTGAAGATGGAAAATAAAAACAGCTCTTCCCATTTATCAGGGTAGATGTCCTTGAGACTCTCTTATATTACGTAAATTAGGCGGAGTTACGGTTTAAAGAAACTCACAGCTCAACCTTGAGTTCTTCCTTCATCGTTTTTAGCACGAGTTCTGCATCTATGCTTTCCACGCCTTCGATTTCTTTTATCTTCTCGATAATAATTCCGCATTTATAATAACCAACGCACTTAGAGATGACAATCAGATCACAATCGCCGGTTACGTGGTGAACGCAACAACTCTCCGCCATTTCCGCTACCACTTCCCCCACCTCTTCAATGCTATTATATCCCGGCTTGGTTTTTATCTTTGTGATTAACGTGACCATGCCGAGTTCAGAGGTATTGAGAACCGCAGTATAACCACAAATAATGCCCTTTTCCGTTAGCCTTTTCACTCTATCGCTTACAGTAGCAGTGCTTACTCCTATCTTCTGCGCAATCTTCGTAAAAGAATTGCGAGAATCCAACTGCAGTTCTTTCAATATCCCCTTATCTAATTCATCCACTTTATTCCCCCTTTTTATATTCATTAAGCGCAACTTTAATTTTACTTTTATTTATTTACTTTTATCACTGGTATTCCTTCCCATTTGGCTTTGTAATCCGAGGTGCAA
>JAGXOR010000162.1 GCA_023659785.1 Methanomicrobia archaeon LH_S13 | reverse complement strand
TTAATAGTATCATACGAAGAGGTTTGAAACAAAATGTTTAAATCTCATAACCTGATTTACTTGATATAGGTGGATGAAGAGAAGATGGAAAGAAGCTTCCCCGTATGCTGCTATTGTGGTGCGTGCGCGGCGTTCATACCGGATTTTAAGAAGTATAGTGAGGAAGAAGAGGTGTGGGACAAGGGCTGTGGCGGAACAGTGTCAAAAGGCTTCTGTTTCAGTTTCTGCCCTCGTACATTCGCAGCTTGTCGTTTATGTGAGGGGGAGTGCCCAAGGAAGGAATACGGAGTATGTGATTTCAGCCCATGCCCTTCCAGTCCCGAAGGACGGATTCTGGGATACTACAATGAAATATTAAGTGCAAGAGCAACGGAGAGAGGCATAAGAGAGGTGGGGCAGGATGGCAGTATTGTAACGGCAATGCTCTGCGAAGCGTTAAGAAGTGGATTTATAGATGCTGCCGTTGTCGCTATGAGGACAGAAGATTGGAAAGCCGAACCATTCGTTGCCACGACACCCGAAGAAGTTTTGCGTGCCATAGGCCCTAAATACACCGCTTGTCCTTCTGTCCAGGGTGTATGGGAGGCGATTGACCGCGGTTATGAAAATATCGCAATGGTCGGCGTTGGCTGTAATATAGAAGCAGTGAGAAGGCTTCAGGCTCTACATGACCCTTCTTTAGAGCTTAACCGGGTGAAAGTCTTAATCGGACTTTTTGGGACCAAGGCTTTCTGGCACCGTGATCTGGTCGAATTCCTCGCGGAACGGGAGGGAATAGACATCAGAGAGGTGGAGAGGTTTTATGTTACAAAGGGGAAATTCATGGTGGTTACAAAGGACAAGGAGTTTGGTATTCCAACTAAAGAACTGGACCCTTGCGTACGTGATACATGCAGGATATGTGAAGATTTCACATCACAATTAGCCGATGTTTCCGCAGGCTCTTCGGGCTCGCCGGATGGGTGCACGTCACTGATAATCCGGACAAAAACGGGAGAAGAGTTCCTAAATATTTCAAAAGATGCGATACAAACGAGGAAGCTGAACGAAGAAGGAATAAAAAAGATAGAAAGATTTGCTTTTAATAAGAAGAAGAGGAATTATGGCATGATACTGGATCAGATGGAGATTTGCTCTGCGTGTTTGACGAATCCGTATTCGTTTACGCTGCAGCGAGAAAGAGGTGAATGAATGATATGACAGACATATATGCAAATGCGAGGTCTACCACGGGAACGTCCGTGAGAAGGCGAGATGTGAGCACGTTGAGTGGAATGTGTCCGATATGCGTGAAAGAGTGTACAGTGCTATGCGAAATAGGAAAGAGTGCGTTCAGGGGACGAGAGGTATTGTATCCGGAGCCAGAGCAGTATGGGTGGAGCACTGCTGCGTCAAACAAGGATTACAGGCTCGATTGGTCGGATTTCAATATCCTCACGAAGCTGCGTGGTGCAGAAGGGATAGAACCGAGCCCGGATTTGGCTGTGTTTCCGAACGTGAATATCGAATCGAAGATAGGAGGCATTCCTCTGAAGATACCGCTGGGCAGTGGTGCTTACGGGTCCACGGAGGTGGGGAGGAACAACTGGGATGCACTTGCTATCGGCGGCGCACTCGCAGGAGTAATAGTTATCATCGGCGAGAACGTCTGCGGCGTTGACAAAGAATCAGTGTTTACGAACGGAAAAGTGACAAACTCGCCGGAGATGGAGCGCCGAGTAAAACTGTTCAAAGAGTACTGGGACGGCATCTACGGCGATATAGCGGTGCAGACGAACGTAGAAGACCAGAGGTTCGGGGTGGATGAGTATGTAATCTCAAAATTGGACGTGAACATAGTAGAGCGGAAATGGGGACAGGGTGCAAAGGCAATAGGCGGTGAAATACGTGTATCTTCGCTGGAAAGGGCATTGGAACTGAAGAAGAGGGGATATATCGTGCAGCCGGACCCCGAAGACCTCGCGGTTCAAGAAGCGTTCAATGATGGCTTGTTCAAAACCTTCGAGCGGCACAGCCGCGTGGGTTTCCCGGAAGAGCGCGGTTTTGTGGAGGATGTTGAATGGCTGCGTGATATCGGCGCAAGACATGTAACGATAAAAACAGGTGCTTACCGACCTGTGGACGTTGCATGGACGATGAAAGTGGCATCGGAAGCAAAAGTGGATTACATAACGTTTGATGGTGCCGGAGGTGGAACAGGAATGAGTCCTGTGCCGATGATGAACGAGATGAGCACACCTACC
This sequence comes from Methanomicrobia archaeon LH_S13, assembly GCA_023659785.1. Classification (GTDB taxonomy): domain Archaea; phylum Halobacteriota; class Syntropharchaeia; order Alkanophagales; family Methanospirareceae; genus JAGXOR01. The sequence continues at coordinate 708 of JAGXOR010000162.1, read as the reverse complement.
GTGTATTTAGAAGCACAGATATTGAAGGCTGCGCGGATACTGGAGCGAGAAGGTAAATACGTGCCCGACATAAGCATGGCTGGTGGGTTCATAAACGAGACGCAGATGTGCAAGGCGATAGCAATGAGTAACTTCGGCGATGGCCCGTTTATAAAATCAATCACGATGGCAAGGGCACCGTTAACGGCTGCAATGAAGTCGCTCTATTTCACGGAACTCGCAGAAAAGGGCAGATTACCACGAGATTTTGCAAATAAATATGGGAATGACCCGGAAAAATTCTTTATCGCTACTGAGGAGTTAAAAAAGGAATACGGTAGTAAAATAGGCAATGAGATACCCTGGTCGGCGGTTGGCGTCTACACATACCTCTATGAGCGGTTAGGGATTGGCTTGAAGCAGATGCTTGCAGGCTCGCGTAAGTTCAAACTGGATTTGATAGACAGAGGCGAGATTGCGTCACTGAGCAAGCTTGCAGCTGAAGTCACGGGGATACCGATGCTACACGAGCTGGAGGAGGAATTGTTTGAGGAGATATTGACGTCGTAGTGGGACTGGATGAGAAAATGAGGACTTGTGAGTAAACCCTTATGGTTTTTTCGAGGTGGCAGGGATTACACTGCTTAATCCCTCTCTTTTTATCAACGACTATTTATATAGTTAACTGAAATGTACCGAAATGTTTATCTTTATGCTTTATGATACTAT
>JAGXOR010000161.1 GCA_023659785.1 Methanomicrobia archaeon LH_S13 | reverse complement strand
TAATACTATCAAATAATAGAAAAATGGACAAAAAGTTCATATTTTGTCACCATATAAGCATGAAATTGTATAAGACAAAGAACGGATAAATGTCCTATCTAAAGTTGTAGAATCTATTTCAGGATTTTACTTGAGTAATTGTTTCACTTCCTCGCTTTTAAGTGCTTCTTCTCCGTGCACATCGCGGATGTGGTCGAGGATGCCAATCTTCTCTGCACCGCAGAAAGGGCAGATATACCCCTCCCTAACTTCACGTTTTGCTGGTAATATCTGCTTGTATGCAAGAGAGAACCAAAGCAGAAAGAGTAATGCTACCCTGCAGGTTCCAGAAAGGAAGATAACGAATATGTTATAAAATTCACTTACAGGAGGAATTTGAAGGTAAACATAAGAGATCTGTAATATTATGCGAAATACAAAGAGAACAGGAATGCCAAGTGCAATCAAAGAAGCCGCCCTCTTCCATTTAATCCCTGGGGTTGCTAATACCAATGCAATAAAAGGAGGGATGTAACTGAGGATACCCTCAGAATAGAGGGAAACAGAGGTTGGTAAAGATACTTCGATTCCAATGAGCTTGAAATAAGCAACGGTTATTTTTAATATCGCAGAGAAATAAGCTGGGGCAATCAAAGTCCAGAGGAGATAAAATACAGTAGAAAGTAAAATGAATTTAATGAGAAAAGAGGAGTATCGCCCAAGATACTTTCTTTCTAAAGAAAGAACCTGTGCTAAGAAAGGGTATATTCTTTTGCTTTTCTGTGGTTTGCTTTGCAACTTCATCCTTATTTCACCTCTACCACCTTATCTCGCCAGATCATGAAAAGAAGCACAACGAAGACGATAAGGAAAACCTGCCAGAGGTAAGTATGGAAGAAATCAAGCATTGAAGGTATGAAAACACCAACCAAAGCGGTTGAGATAAGTCTTACTAAGGTTAGCGCATACAAAATCGGAATTCCTATTAAGCCAACCGATTTATTTCTAAGAGAAGTAGGATATGCAAATATGACAGAGCAATAAACGATGATGGAGAATATCCCGGTGCATTCGCCAATTACGTCAAGTGAAGAGCTGTTCATCAGCACAAAAGTTCCATTTACTTCGGCATTCAATCCGAATAAGTTTAGAAATAAAGCAACTAAAGAAGCAGTAAAAGACCTTGGAATGATTTGCTCGCCTGCTATTTTGAAATAAGCGAAGTTAAGGAAGAAACAAAGGATTAAGAATAATGAGACTGCTTTTAATGCTTCTTTTCGCTCTGAAATAATGTCCTTTATCTCCTTTTCCTTTTTCTTTTTCTTCTTCATATCTTATCAGCCAATCCCTCATCCAATAGTTCTTCATTAAGCAAAGAATCTCCAAGCCAAATCTCTGCTATCCATCTTCCATATTTTCCAGTGTGATGACTTCTAACGATACATTCGTCGTTATTCTGTGCGAATTTACGCTCTACATATTCCTTTGCAATAATTCCTCGCTTGTATTCATTTGAATCCTTGCTGACACCAAAAATCTCTGGTGTGTCAATCCCTTTAAATCGGAAACGCTGTTGAACGGAGATGTAAAAGCCAGCATCAACGATTAAGTCAACTGTATCGCCATCTACAACTCGCTTCAGCTCCGCCTTGTATATGTACTCAGGTTGCATAAAAAATAAATAATAAAAAATAAAAAAAGAGGAGATAAAGATATTTATTCCCTTTTCCTTAACGTTGCTACTGCGAGAACGACGCTCAATATGCCGATAAAAGCGAGCAGTCCTATTGGGCTGAATTCTGGTACTTGCGTTGGTGGTGGAGATCCTCCTGCTGCAACCGACGTTCCTGTGAGCTTATTGACTGGGATTGTTCCTTGAACATAATTGTTCGTGGTATCAACACTGCTACTCTGGCTTTCCATCCAATTACTTCCATCCCAGTAGTATAATCGCAAAGAACTTTCTTTAAGTCCTCCCGTATCTGTGTAATGGACTTTAATCAAAGCATTTCCTTGCGTGAGATTGCCAACCTGTACATCAGCATATTTTAATGCAGTTTTTCCTGTATCATCAGCTAATGTAGTTGCAGTGGATGGCGTTGCTGGATATTTTGCTACTGTTATTGATCCAGATGCTCCAGTTCCTAATTCACTAAGGTCTACTTCTGTATTTGTCTTTGCGGTTGCATCGAAGCTTGCTGAATCACCTGAAACAGTTCCTGTTGCAGTTTCTGCTTCTGATTGACCTTTCCAGTGTGACCAGGGTTTGTATGTAACATTATCGCTTACGTTATCACCAGTTCCACCTGGATTCGTTGTTGTATTATAAGGCCCTGTGGCATTGCCCCACCAGTTGTTGGTGGCGTTGAAGACATCATCCTGGTCCTCATTTATGATGCCGTACTCCGTGTTTCCAACGATGTTGTTGAAGTGGGCCGCTATGCCATCTGGAACAAAGTTTTGAGACCAGATTCCGCGTATATTGTTCTCAATATCGTTCCCTGTTATGGCTACTCCGGTCGCAGGAGTATTTATGAGTACATCGTCAATTTGACCCACCTGTATTCCGATGTCATTACCGCTGATGTTATTACCACTGATTTCGCCATTGCCTGCAAAGGTGCCTATACCCACATAGCAATTGGTTACCTCATTATTACTATAGGTGATGGTACCCGCTGCACCAAAGCCTGACATGTAGTCTACAATTCCAATGGCATTTATCCTGTTATATGTACAGCTTTCGAAAGTGCCTGGCCCATTTATGGTGTTATCGGTGACTACTATGTCATCGCCATACCATATCTGGACAGCTTCTCCATAAATTGCATTATCGGTATCCACATATCCAACATCAAAAGTATTGCCAGAAACAGTCAGGTTTGTTACACCATCATCTGGTAATGTAGCATTACCACCATAACTACTGCAACGTTTCCAAAATAATACGGCAACATTTAAATAGGGGTGGTTCCATACCTG
>JAGXOR010000160.1 GCA_023659785.1 Methanomicrobia archaeon LH_S13 | reverse complement strand
CGACGTAGTCAGCGATCAGGTTCACATTGAACAGTATGCTGCCAAAAGCATGGATAATGTAATTGCCTTTCTCATCCTGTATTGGAGCAATAACCCTATCCAAAAGTATCTACAGGTTGATAACGGGATGTGCTTCATTGGAGATTTTAAACATCCACGCAAATTCAGTCGTTTTATAAGACTCTGCCTGTACAGGGGTATTGAAGTCGTTTTCATCGCGCCCAGGAGCCCATGGATGAACGGAAGCATCGAGAACTTCAATAAACGGTTTGGAGGGAAGTTCTGGGAGAAAGAAACATTCACAAGTTTAGAAGACATGCGCACCAAATCAAAGCATTTTGTTGACCAACATAACGCTCTCAGTGCCTGGAAGAAGAGAGATAAAGGATTGGAACGGATTAAACCCGTTAGAATACTAAAAGATGCTGCGGAAATCAATTTGGATAAATTACCGCTGACAGATGGAAAGATACACTTCATCAGAAAGGTTGATAATGAGGGGCAAATCTCTGTCCTGAATGAAGCCTTTAAAGTGGGCAAGGAGTTCGTCGGCGAATACGTCTGGGCTACTATCTGCTTGACAAAGCAAAATATAGAGGTCTATTACCAAGAAAAAGATCGGGATGCTGCCGTGCTGATAAAAGAATTGGAATACAATGTAAATGAAGCGATCAGTCCACTCAGACAAGATATCAGGAAGACTTAAAGCGGTGTACGATGTGATGGACCTAACTCGACAAATAAGAGTCACCTATGTGATGAGCCTTTTTGGTAACCTATGTGATGAACCTTTCCACATAGTTACTAATATCTCGATTTGATTGAAAATAAATAAGCCATTTGAAGATTAGTATCGGTTCCGAAACTACAGCTCAAGACATCTGCACCCTCACTTAAAGCCCAGTTAGAAGCAGTAATCAAGTCGTTATCACTCCAAGAATCCGCATTTGTACTTAATATTGTTGCACCATATGCAACTCCTCGATATGTTGGATGGGTGCTTGCTGCAACACCTGCACACTCAGTCTCGTGACTGCTTATGTCAATCTGACCGGGACGCATGTAGCCATTTAAGTGTGGATTAGAAAAATCTACTCCATTATCTTCAACAATGGCTATTTTTATCCCGATCCCATTGTATCCAGTGTTCCATGCTTTATGCGCTCGGATTGTAGGTACTGCGGTGTTTATCTCGGGTTCATATATCCTCGAGAGATATATTGTGTCTACATCTCCTCTCTTTTGTAGTGCGAGAATTTCGCGTTTAGGCAATTCCGCAGCAACTATTGGTGGAACTGTGCTTGGACATGTCACGGTAAACCCCTTCGCTTCCAAGTAATCCATGACTGGCTTCACTTTTAAAGCTCCTGCTTTTTCCTTGGCAGCCATGATTTCTTTATACACTTTGTCATACTTTTCCATGTCCGTATCAGGCAGAGGTTTTCCTTTGGTTGTCTTTACGTCCGGGTATTTAGATGTGACTTCATCTATAATTTTCCCACTGTCAATTGGCGTTAGCCATATTGCCACCTTTATCGTTTCATTTGGGTCGGTAACTTTTTGGAGACGGTCGTACAGGTCAGGTTCCAATTTACCGTATTTATTTTTATACGCTTCCTGCTCTTCTTTCTCTGCCTTTCTTATATCCACAATATTGCCATCCAGGTCCATGTTCACCCCGTAGATATTATCCGATTCTTCGTCAAATACTTTTACACACCAGAATTTCTGGTCAGTTATCCGGTAATACGCCTGTGTTTTGTGTGCAATCCTCAATTGCTCCACGGGTATGCCGTGTGTCTGAGAGACATGCTGCAAGGCAATCTCCTCAAACTTGTCTATTTGTTTTCCCCTTTGAGGACTCTCTAATGGCACCGAACTCACTGCCACTGCAAATACTGCACTCAATAGCAATGCCACTGCTAACAAAACTCCAATTCTCGATCTTTTGCTTATTTTCATCTCTTTTTTATTTCACCCCCTAAGTTTTTTGGGTACTTATAAAGCGCCCCTCCTGGCACTCACTAATCGTATCGTTCAAACCCCTATATAAAACTATCTTTTCGTGCGGATTTTCCGAACAAAAAGCAAAGGTTTATATGTAATCGTTTTTCCTGTTGCTTTCCCTCTCCTACTTCGATGTAGCAAATACAAAAATAGAATACCCAGCGAGAGCAAAATCACGCCGAAAATCAAATACTTTGGTTCGTAGAGAGGCGCACCCCTCATAACTTCTTCTGGAAAAGTGCTTTTGATAAACAAATATATCTCGATAATCCCTCCAACAAAGCTGAGTGCCGCGGAAGAAAGAAGGAGTATTATCTTTGTCATTTTGTGTGGATGAAGAATTGTGATGCCTTTTTCTGTAAGCTCATAGTAAACCCTATTAGTGTTATTGTCATCATTCTTCTTCACCAAATCTGCGTCAATCAATCTCTTCAAATTTTCGTGAATCGTGGATTTGGGAAGATTCAACTTTTTGGATAACTCACTTGCAGTCATACGCCTTATATCAAGACTTTTGAGGATATTGACTTTTGTCTCTGAGGATAAAGCACCAAGAGTTTTCTTATCAAGTGCTATTTTATCTGCCATTTTGAATGAATTATTGGACTTTCAATCTTATATTTTTATTCTTTTACTCTTTCTACAATATCCCTCAAACCATCTAAGTTTATCTTGGATCTCCATGCGGACCTATAAAGGACGTTTTTTGATCTATCTTCTACAAAATAGCCGGTATCGTTAGTCCAATTGATATAACCTCTCTTACCTGTAAAAATTATATTCTTATATTCTCCATCTCTCTAAATTCTGGCATTTCTGATGTTAAAATTTTAGTTTCGCCATCCCCGTAATGAATAATTATTTTTTCATGCATTACCTCCTCCACATGCTCAGTAGTCTGTTGATATACGCTTAACGCCAATATTAAAATAAGAAGCACTGCTGTAATCAAAACTACTAC
>JAGXOR010000015.1 GCA_023659785.1 Methanomicrobia archaeon LH_S13 | reverse complement strand
AAGCCTCAGGTGGAGGTAGTCTTATGACTATGAAAGACCGCTTAAACTAGAACCCTATGACTTCAAGTTTACCGTAGTCTTAGTTACATGCTCCATGTAGCTCATCAATTCTCCCAATAGATTTTTTCTAACTTGCCACAATTCTATGCCAATGATATGATTATCTTCATCATATTCCAGGAATAAGTCATCGCTGACCTCTATCGTATCTTTAATGCTTCCTTCTTTAACAAAGATGTAAATTATATCCGCTTCCGGGTCATACCTCACCCTCATTTAACCATCACCCATCTCCCTTCTTATTCCCTCCTTTTAACCATTTCCATCTTAGTTGTATCAATAATTGTTATAACTTTAACTTTATCTTTTTGAACTACATAAACCACGATAAGGTAATGATCGGGCTTAGATGCCCTCCCGATAGCGATGAAATACTCTGTTTCGACATCGAGAAAAACTGCTGAAGGTGTCCTAAGAACAGTTGATATTTCTGAAGATGAAATGTTCCGTTCCTCGATTTTAAGCTTTGCATGTTCTGAGAACTCCAATTCTATCACATATAAAAAGAACTTTATCGCCGGTATCCAGTTGTCGTATCTTTTACCGTTTACATCCATAAACTCCTCACACATAATATCCCCCTTATCCACTTCCAACCTATCCGTATGATGAATCTGCGGATAGTCCGTATCGTATAATTATAAGCCCGCCAGTGCCAGCGCAAGCATAAGTAAACATCCTTTCAACGTAAATGTCTTTATAAGGCGTGATAGTGCCATTGTGCGTCGAAGATATAAGGATAAGGATTTTCTTTCTGGCTCTCCAGTGTCGAATATCTCCTTTTCTATGACTCTTATCATCTTTGAAGTGGAATTCTTCGCCCCTCTATCATCCGTTACCGTTAAATTCACCGTGTAGTTACCCGCGAAGGAATAACAATGATTTACCATTTCCCCTGCTCCTTTTGCTCCATCGCCAAAATCCTGATTATCTCCGGCGGATATGTTATAGGGTACATCGCCAATCCCATCTTCATCAGCATCCGTTCCTTCGTAATCATCGTAATAATTACCTTCTTCCAATGCGGCGTTATACCAATTGTTTCTCATTTTCTCTTATTTCATTACCGTACAAAGAGTTATCTTTGGAGCTAATGGAGATTTTAAAACCATTTCTGTTGTTTAAAACTTCGTTTGAGTAAAATAAATTATTTTTTGAGTAGAAATAGACAAATATATTTCCAATATCTATATCCCCGATCTCCACCATAGATCCAGGAATATATCCCTGATATGCGGAATTTCTTATATCACCTTCACTTACATTTGTGTCGGGTTCGCTATCCCAATAAACAGGTTCTCCAGCGTTTGCAGTGTTACTATTATTATGCTATTATTAATTTCCTCAGTATGAACTGCATCCGTAGCAATTTCGGCATTACCTACTGCACCCGAACCTATATCGCCAGCTTGTATTATATCATCTGCGATGTGCATACTTGTTATCGCCCCAGGCGCTATCGCCATGGGTTGCACGCCGCCTTCACCTTCTGCGGAGACTGTGATTGCCACGCTTGCTAACGCGATTGTCGCTATTAATATACCAGCAATTGCTTTTTGGGGAAGAAAAGCCGGATTTTACAAAAAGAACTTTCTCTTCCCTTTTCCTTTCCCTTCTTCTTTTCTCCTCTTTCATCTCTTTCATCTCTTTTTTGGGGTGTTCATATCGGCTCTTCTTTTTTGCTATCTCCTTTCCTTCTCTCTTCTCATCATCGTTGTTACGTTCGTTGAAAACAGATGAGGAAGGGGAAGAGATAGCGGCGATGCTGAGCTGAAAGAGTTGCTCATTGACGACGATAAAAAATATACGCTTCTCGTTAGGCTTAAAGAGATAAAAGCCGAAGTTGCCATATTAGCTCAATAATCTTGTGGTTCTAAAAAGTTTTAGTACACAAAAGCCAGCAATTGCCCGCCTATCCCCACTTCAATCGCTTTTTCATGTGCTATCACACCTTTTGAAGTCGTAACTATCAACAAACCGAAATCTCTCGCAGGTAAAAACCTCTTCTCCCATTCCTCGTATTCCTTCGCACGTACGTAAAATCGCGGCTTTATCGCATTACAATTGTTTATTTTACCACTAAGCTTCACCTTGAAGATACCCGCTTTTCCATCTTCTACAAACTCAAACTCGTTTATATAGCCACTTTCTTGCATTACTCCCAGCACGTTCCCGATCAGCTTTGAAGCTGGTTTTATCTCACATTCCATCTTCCCAACTCTTTCTGTATTCTTTATGTGCGAAAGGGCATCCGCAAGCGGGTCGTTTAGCGACATTTTTTTCCCCTCTTTTCCTTTTTTATCTCTATACTAATATAAAGAATATTTTTAGTCAAGGTTTTTACTGAATAAAACTTATTAGGAAAAAGTTTTATCAAAAGCAGGTTGTTTCTTTGATCAAACTTTCTTTTAAGCCCTTTACAAGGGCTTGCGGGGTCGTGGGGCGGAGCCCCACATAAGAAAGTTTGTTAGTTGTACTTCTTAAACCCTATATCCCTTGCTATCTCCCTGAAGCACTGTCTGCACAGATAAATCCCGTATCTACGAATTAATCCTCGCTTCCTGCCACATCGCCTGCAGGCGTTTGCACCTCTTCCGAATCTCTTATCCTTGTTCCTCTCCATTTCTTATATTATCTCCTCTTTTTACTTTACCTCTCTCTCTCCATGAAATATTCCGCCAGAGCCACCATTTTCTCTTTTATCTCTTCTCTTCTTTTACCTTCTATTTCCGCTTCTCCTTCTCCTTCTATATCTATTTTTCTTATCTTTTCTGTTCCTCTACGCAAGTATCGCATCGCTATTTCCTCTGAATAATCTATTGACCCATACTTCCTGAATAAATTAACCACTTCTTCTATTTTTGCTTTATCGTAATTATGAAAACATCCAAACAACTTTTCTTTTTCACGCGCTTTACAGCGCTCCAAGCAGTTGATGAGCAGCAAAGTGGGCTTTCCCTCTGCAATATCCTCTCCTATCTTCTTCCCGTATTTCTCCTCGTCACCAACCACATTAAGAATATCATCTTTTATCTGGAATGCAATTCCAAGGTCCTCCCAAGCACTGCCTAAATCCTCCACAGTCTCGTACGATGCACCACCCGCAATAGCACCGCATTTGGCGGAGACTGCAAATAGTTTCGCAGTCTTTTTCCTCAGCACCTCTATCACTTTCAACTCGCTCATCTCCCTTCCCTCCTTAAACTCAAGGTCCATCGCTTGCCCCTCAGCAAGCACAACACAAAGCTCTGCAATCTCTTTAAATATCTTCCATGCTCTCTCTACACCCAGCAATTTCTCGTTCACTTTCAACGCTTCGTAACACAAACCATATAGTCCATCCCCAGCATTCAGTGCAATAGGAATTCCATATTTCTCATGCAAAGCCGGTTCTCCGCGTCTCAGCTCGCTCCCGTCCTCTATGTCATCGTGAGCTAAAGAGAAATTATGGAAGAATTCTATACCTATCGCAGTTGGCAGCGCCTTTTTTATCTCGCCTCCCGCTAACTCGCAAGCCATGAGACATAAAGAAAGTCTTAACCTCTTCCCTCCTCTCCCCAATAGATCAATTATCGGCTTATAAAGCGTATCAGGCTCTCTTCCCTCCAGGTTCCTTTTATACGCATCTTCAAAAATAGTTACATAGGTCTCAATGCTGAACTCCCCTTTTGAGTTGCGGTTGCTGTTTTTCATCCTTCTGTTAAAAATCCGTCATAACGCGGAATTGATCTACATCTTCCACATCCATCCGCTGAAGAAATGCTCTTGCCGCTCCCATAACATCCTTAGCAGTCGTAATCGCTCGACCAACAACAATAATATCCGCTCCTGCATTCAGCGCTTTTTCTATCTTATTTACTCTTACCCCGCCAGCCACGGCAACGAGCACTTTGTTTCCGCACACCTTTTTTACCTCACCAATATTCCCCCATTCGCTCTCCTGTTCTCGGTCACGACTCTGAGCAAGTTCCACGTCTATTGGTCTATGCAGCTCCACGATGTTTGGCGTCACCTTTAGCTTCTTGAGCACTTTGACAGGATCTGCCACATTCAGCGTATCCATCAGAGACAGAGCACCAACTTTCTTGCACTCTTCTATAAACTTCTCCATTGTGCTTACAGGGGCTAATCCGGAAAAACCGACTACATCGGCGGTGCCATCTCCTGCCATCCTTGCTTCCAGGTTTCCCGTATCCAGCGTCTTAAGGTCGGCAAAAACAACTGTCTCTGGTCTCAGTTGGTGTATCTTCTGCACTACTTCAACCCCATACCTCTTAATAAGTGGCGTTCCTGCCTCTATTATTATCGCATCACTTTTGGGCAACGCCCTGACAATCCCCTCTACCCTCCTCCAGTCAGGGATATCCAGCGCAACCTCCAGATACGGCGGCTTCTTCAGGTTATTTATTCTGAATCCTATCATAGCATGTATAGATTTATCTTTCTCTTCTAAAACTTTATCCATATCTGGAAACTTCTCAACTGCTCGTGATAGGGCAAGCTTTGTTGCCGCATAGTTATAACGGTATATCCTCTGATAATCTTTCCCTCTGGGATGGATAAACGCAGAAGCAATAACTACAAACTCTTCTGCTTCGGATTTCGGTATCACACCCTCTTCCACGGCATCAGCCACTGCCTTTGCAATAGCGCTTTGAGCGGGTCCAAATATCTTTTCTGCATCTGCAAGATTTCTTATGCTTACCTTAGGCACGATAAGCGTCATTGGCTTGGTGGGAAGATTGGGTCTAATAACGCCAAGAATGGGCGTATGCCCCTGCTTGGGCTGAGCAATAGAACTTGCAAATGCCGCCCCTGCTGCCCCTCGCTTACTGCCAATAATCAGGTCAATATGCGCTATTTCTGGCTCTTCCCCTACAAGAGCTTCTCCTATTAGAAAATCATCTCTCTCGTTAATCATAAGTATCTATTTTATGCTCATAACCCCTTGCCTTCGCGAAATCTACAAGCTCGCTGTTCTCGTTCCATAACCGTATATGGAGAAACCCTCCCCTCTCGTCCAGCCCCATAATCTCTCTTACAAAAGTAGGGAAATCAGGAGGAATAGTTTTATTCCCTTTTATGAGGTAATCCAGATAATCCTGAAGCAAAATTAACCGCCCCTCTTTTCCCTTCTCCTTTAATTTTATCTTTAGCTTTTTATGAAATACGCTCTCCTCTTCATTAACTTCCTCTTCACTCAATTTAACCACCGATTTTCTTCTCCTTTTTTATTCCCTTGATAAAACTTTCCATGGTTTTATGTGTGAGCACACACACAAAAAAAGGATATACATAAAGATATAAAAATAATAAAATTATGTAGTCATGATTTGGATTTACTCAAGGCAGGATTAGTTAGGCGAGTTGCTCCTTTTATCGTTCCCGATATTCCCACTACTCCTATTCCCACTCTTGCTTCATTCACCGAGTGAATATAAGCTAATGCTGCTCTTACTTCCTCGACTTTATAGGCGGCACATCTCAGAATTCCCATACCCTCACTCACGTCTATGCCTGTATCTCCGTCTTTCTTTTTTTCATAGCCTATCAGCCATATCTCACTTTCACTTGCGCCTACATCACCATATAATGAATAAACTGAGCCCCATATCTCTTTCAACAACTCTCGCTTATTTATTTCCCTTTCGCTTATCACCTCAAACACAAGATACCTTTTCCTTTCGCGATTTTTCATATTATCTCCACTTCTCTCTCTTTTTTCCATTTCTTCTCTAATACGTCCTTTGGAATATCGCTTAAAGCGTGTACAGCTTCTGCTTTTTGCATCCCGAATAGTGACACCAGTGCAATCATCTCTCTTGGTGCTCTTAAATCATATACGGAGTGTGCATTGCTGGTTATTATTGGCATAGCTTTATACTTTCTCACGATTTTGAAAATCTCACGCATCTTCCTAAGGATTCGTGCTCTATCGCTTCTCTTGCTTTGAATTAATGCATTGAGATTGAAGTCTATTGCAACACCGTTCTCGGCGGCATATCTCACCAGTACGTGACTCAATTCTCCTTCTCCTTTTTCGCCACACGGGTGCGCCAATATATCCACTCTGAAATCTTTTAATGCTGCTTTGTTTATTTTCTCGCTGCCACCATGAACTGCCAACAAGGACACTTTTCCATAGTAAAGCTTTATTTTTCTTTTCAATTCAGAGACCGAATTCGTTCTTATCTCCACGCCACGGAAAATGTAATTTGATACATTATTCCCATTTGAAATGTCATCGTTGTTTGTTATTGCAATGCCAGCATATCCATATCTTTTCGCAACTCGAAGCATATCTTCTACTGGCACATCGGTTTCAGGATATGCATGCACATTGAGGTCAAAGAAATTAGGCATTGAATAAAGAAGTGCTTATAAATTTAAAAATAAGACATAACAATGGATAAAGCCTTGCAGGTCGGTAATAGATATACAAACATAATATAAAGTTATGATAAGCCAATTCATCCCATCCCTTTCGGAAGGGGACTTCTTGGCTTATAAAGTTAAAAAATGTCTTTGGAATCGGAAGGAGGGAACGAAAAGGAAGAAGAGGGGAATCGAAAGAAATACGAAGCGGAATATATTGCATGGGTAGAGCACGCGGCAAAGGAAATTGCGGCAACGCTGAAGAAACTCGATGTGAATGAAATAGCTAAAATAGTCGAATTTTACGACAAAAGCCTCGAACATCCCGCTTCGATGCACCTACCACTCGAAAGCAAAGAGAAAGAAACAATCGAAACACTCATTGGCAGCAATCGTGTCGAGAACACCATTTTGTTAAAAACCAGAGTTCTTATTTTCGCACCCACTATTTTAGCTCCTTCTACAAGCTCTTTAGATTATGGCACTACAATGCACCGCCATTTTTTCCTTCACGGCTTGTGGTTTTCCATCATAGCGCTGAACGAGGCTTACCTCAAATCTGCAACTGAGCCCATGCTCAGATACATGCTCGAACACGAACTTGCTCAGGGAGAAATCTACAAAGAATTAACTGCGCATCAAATCAAAATCCTCAGCCCTAAGATGAAAGGCGTAGTCCATGAAGAAGCGAGAGTAAAAGCGATACAGCAGTCTGCGATTTCCGCTGATGAACTTCAACGAGAAAGGCAGTTGATTCTCGACCTTTCTGCACAATCCCCTCTGGTTCCCATGCATTTCGCATCCGCATCTCTTTTCAAATATTTGGAGGAGAATTGGGAAGAAGTAAAGCAGTTTGGACTCATCAGCCAGAGTGATATAGAGAAAGAATTAGAGCTTTTGTTTTCTGCTGAAAAATTCGCCGGTTGGGCTGATTTCTCTTGTAGTGCGTTCAAAATATTTTTAAAAGAGTTAAAACGGGAAATAACCATGACAGGGGCAGAATATGGTGTCGAAATCGTGTAGCAACACTTTTTCTTTTTACAAAAGAAAAGTTTTTTATCTTGACATCGCAAGAAGACCCCATCCAAAAGGGTGAGGATGAATTGCGATATTAATAGATAAAAATCAAAAACTTAAATACCCCTATGTCTAATATGTAATCATGCGGGCGACAAAGACCATAAGATGTAAGGTATGGAATGCAACTAAATCCAAGCAGGATGCTTTAAATCATGAATATAATCATCTACAAGCGTTTCTTCAAGAGGGAGAGGATAAGGGCATCTACTCAGCGACCAAACAACAGGCGAAACGATATTACAAGCAAATCAAAAAAGGTAAGCAATATCCTATTTCACTGCGAAGAGACGTAATCAAAGTAGAGCGAAGGGATACGAAATTGGTTCGATATTGGATAAGGGTACCTGTACATGACATAAGAGGAGTGAGAAGGCATTTTGCTTGGTTACGCAAGCGATTAGGCGAGAAGAAACTACTGAAGCAAATAAAGGACCTGGGGCAGAAAGAACGGCGAATAGTGAATGCTTATCTCCATGAAATTAGCCGGGGCATCGTCTCCGTCGCCCGCAACTTGAAAGGGATAAGGAGCACCCACAAAGCAAAAGATAAACGGTTCAACCGAATAGTAGCTTCAATGCCATACTATAAACTGACAGTGATGATCCGATACAAAGCAGCATGGGGGTAGTTCACATACGTTAATATAATAACCTAAGAGGTGATAGAAAAAGACATGAAGACGAAATACGTGTTTGCATTTACGCTTTGTTTGCTCTTGCTTCTTGCAGGAGTAGGAGTTGCATCAGCAAAAGAAGCAGTGGCTGGAGTGGTCACAGATAGCGGATGGATAGCAATAGCGGCGTCCATTGCGATGGTAGGGGGGGCATTAGGCGCTGGTATTGCAATATCGGCTACGGGAACAGCAGCCGCGGGAGCTACGGCGGAGAAGCCCGAAGTGTTTGGTCGTGTGTTGATATTCGTTGCGCTTGCAGAAGCGATTGCCATCTACGCACTTTTGATCGCGTTTATGCTCTGGACGAAGATATAGTAGTGACATAGCGTAAATGCTAAGTGCAAAATGCAGAATAATAGAAATGAAGAAGGGCTATTTGGGAAGATAAAGGAGAAGTACAGAACTAATATTTTTTTTTATGCCCTTCCCTTCGCTATACTTATTTCCGTGTTTACCATCACCGGCTTATTCGGTGGTTTTGCGCTCGGTAAAGGATTAGTGGGCAGTATAGCGGGCTTCGCATTTTCTCTCTCTTTCTCCCTTATTGGCTTCTTCTTCGGATTGCTTCTTTCCTATCTCATTGTGAAGGAGAAGTACCCGATGAAAGTTTGTGGTTTGTGATGGAAAAGAAAAAATATTAAAAAGATGATCAGGAGGCGGATGCAAAAAGCAGGTAAATATGGCTTGGTGAAACGTTTGAAAAGACGTGAGAGCAGGATAGTAAGGGATTTAAACCACAAGATAAGTCGTGAAGGGGTGGATACAGCGAAAGAAGATAGTGGGATAAAGTTAGAGAAGTTGAAAGGGATAAGGAAAACGGCAAGCCTTAGAAGAGCATTTCGATATTCCTTGCACAGCTGGTCACAAAGCCAGGCTGCTTGGCATAGATCAATTCGTTGTAGACAGAGATGCAACGAAGGGGAGCACTGATACCCCGGGAGCGGCAATGGTGGGGGATGCCACTAACCGCAGAACCCCCTATGCTTTAGCTTGGGGAGTATGTCAGCTCTCTTTCCCCTTCTGTTCCCCTACTATTCTATCAAGCGCTGCTATGAATTTCTCCTCAGACCCCTCAGGAATGGACGCTCCCGATGCAACAGGATGTCCACCGCCATAACCTCCTACTTCGTTCGATGCTTTCTCCATTGCCTTTGCAAGGTCTATTCCCTCTCCTTTACCCTCGCCTTCTGCTTCTGATACCGACAGCAATTTCTTGTTACACCTTGCGGATATTTTCGTTTCCGCCCTCTTCCCTTCTTCCGCTCTGTTCTTCTTGTTTAACGCAATCACAGGCTTCGCAGTGTATAAATAGTCTGATACTATCCCGGCTAAAACGCCTGTTATTCCTCTCTCATGCATGTAAAAATAGAAAATATTGGGGAGCTCTTTTATAATACCTTCTCCACTCTCTATTCTATTCAATTCAGAAACGAGTTTACCTTGAAACTTCATGTGTAGCGAAGTTGCTTCTTTTTTCTGTTTCTCATCGCGCAGGCACAGTCCTATCCCAATGCCTGCTTTTCCAAACCGACCACAAGCATCTACCAATCTCATAAAATCTATCCCGTTCCTCACCACTTCTGAATTCAGAATATACGTGGTTCCAACCAA
Organism: Methanomicrobia archaeon LH_S13; assembly: GCA_023659785.1. Classification (GTDB taxonomy): domain Archaea; phylum Halobacteriota; class Syntropharchaeia; order Alkanophagales; family Methanospirareceae; genus JAGXOR01. The sequence continues at coordinate 7,513 of JAGXOR010000015.1, read as the reverse complement.
AGCGTCCTCGCTGATGCCTGTTGCGGATTCTCTCGATAGCAATAACAAAGCAGCGGTTAATCGCCTTTCCTCTTCTTCCTCGAAATCGCTTAATTCCTTATCTCCTTCAATTCCCACCTTTTTCAAAAACGTATCCACCCCCTCGACCTTACCCGCAAGTGGGATATACGGGTCAGTGGAGAAAAGGATCAAATCACGAATTTTTCCGTCGCCGAGTTTCAACCCCTTTTCGAATGAAATAACACCCTCTTTTATTGCCTCATCCAGAATCCTTTTGTTTGTTCCTGTGTCCATCTGCAATTTATCTCCTAAGGTGCCTACTACTGCGAGACCTGCGAGGTCTATGTTGCCCTTGCCGTCGTTCGACAAGCGTCTTGCCACGAGATACGAGAGCACTGCGGCACAAACCTCGCCAGCTATTTCTCCCTCGTGTTCGCTGTTAGAAAGGCAAGGATTTATGTGGGCAAAGGAAGGTGGCGGTGATGAAACAAGCTCGTTGCTCGAAGCAGAGTTTAAACTTAAAGGAACCCTATGGTGATCTATGATTATCACCTCCTTCTCTTTGAGATACTCTGAGATCAAATCCAATTGCGCAGTCCCCATATCGCAAAATATGATAAGCTCCTCATCTAACCCTTGAATAAAACTCCTCTCCAATTTGCTTACAATTGTTGTATGGAACTGTATCCCTTCCCGGAGTAAGGCATTGCAGATAATCCCTGCAGAAGTTATCCCATCTGCATCGTAATGCGAAACCACCCTTGCGTAATCATGTTTCTTTATCATCACCGCTGCCTTTTCCACTGCCTTTTGCATTGTCATCTCCCAAAAAATAAAATAAACATCAGGAAAACTTAAACCTAACTCAATTTCAAAAAAGTTTTCCTTAATAAACTTGTAGTAAAAGCTGAAGGGCGTGTGGCCTAGTTAGGACATGGCGGCAGCCTCCTAACAAACTTTTAGAAAAAGTTTGATCAAAACGGGAGAAAGCTGCAAATCACGGGTTCAAATCCCGTCACGCCCGTACCTGCTCCTGTATCTTCTCACTATCCACTACTATAACGTCTCCTATTGCTTTCACTGTGTCGAACGGTATAAGGATATAGTTGCCTTCCTGTCTGAACCTGCTTGTGTCAAGCTCGGAAGCAGGTTTAACCACGAGTTCTGTCAACAGACCCGTCTCTGCATCTACTACTGTATTGTGCAATATCCCCATTTCGCTACCCTCTGAGTCCATAACCATTTTTTCATTCAACTTCTGCGCAGATATTTTTTCCATTTCCCTTTCTTCTCCCTTTTCTTACACTTCCGATTTCTATATATATATTAATTTTGTGTTTGTTTATTTTCCCTCCTCACTTCGCAATTTGTCCCTGAGTTTCAAAAAAGGCTTGTCGCGCATTTTCACAAAAAAAGCCGGCTCTCCCCGCGTAATACTAATTCTATCTTCTTTTCTTATCCTCCTGTAAAATTGCCCATCTATAACTAACTCCGCTTCCTTCATTCCAAAAAGTTCTAAACTTATCGCTGTGTTTATATCCACGACAGTGGGTCTTGCAGAGAGTTTAAAAGGTGCAATTGGCACTATTATTGCTGCATTCACTTTTGGATATACTATCGGTCCGCCGGCAGACATCGCATACGCAGTGCTCCCGGTGGGCGTTGCAAAAACAACACCATCTGCCCTTAACCTCTCTAATTCGTCATCGTCCACAAAAATAGCAAAATGCAGCATTTTCCCCGGGTTTGGTGTTATTACTACCGCTTCATTCATTGCGTAAGGCATTTTATCCCTTTCTCCCTCTATCTGCACAGAAAGTCTCTCTCTCCTCTCTACTGCAAAACCCTCCAATATCCCCGTGAGTACAGAAACAGCATTTTCTGGCTGCAGCACCGCTAAAAACCCGATAGCTCCCATATTTATCCCTAATACCGGCGTAGGGGTTTTCAAATAATGAAGTGCTCTTAGAATTGTACCGTCACCACCAACGCAGATTAAAAAATCCACAGCCATGTCTTCTATTTTCATGCCTTGCTCTTGCTTTTTGAGCTTATACGCCGCCTTCTCGTCCAGTATAACTTCGGCTCTTTCGCCTATACACTCAATCAGTTTCTTTAATACCGATACATCAGCGGGCTCGCCTCTGCATACCATTCCAATTCGTTTCGGTTGAATTAAGTTCATTCCTCGCAAAGTCGGGATATCGCATCTGCTAAATCACCTTTTGTCTCGGTTAACGCAGCTTTCGCTTCTGCCTCGCTGCACCCTGCTTTTTCCATTACTAGTCCCACATCTTCTGCAGAAAAAATCACTTCAACCTCCGATTCAAGCTCAGACTCAGGCTCAGGCTTAGACTTAGGCTTAGACTTAGGACGTTTTACGGGCGTACCCTCTATTTGATACATCTTCGAGCCTTGTACGTCCATAACCGTAACGGCTGCGTCCTCAAAAACGAGTTCCGCATCTGTGGTTTTTATCACTACTTCCTCTACGTCGCTTATCTCTTCTACGTTTATACCCGTTTGCTTCATCATCTGACTTAACTTCTTGGGGTTCAAGTCTACCCCTTTTCTAAATCCTCCTCGCATTTTTCTTTTTTGCTAACCTTCCAATCTAATAATAGTTATTTTTTTATACAAGACTTTAATCATTCATCTCTTTGACATTATTATTCTCATGCATGTACCAAAATACATATCACATCCCCTTTTAAAAGAAGGGGCGGTAGAGCAGAGGAAATATCAAATATCCATTGCAGAAACAGGGAAGAAGGAATCCCTGATGGTTGTTTTGCCTACGGGTTTGGGTAAAACGACCGTAGCTCTTTTGGTTTTGGTTGATAAGCTGGAGGAAGGAAAGATTCTTTTTCTTGCTCCTACCAGGCCCTTAGTGGAACAGCATTCGGCGTTTTTAAAAGAAGTTATGACCCTCGATGCTTCTCTTATACAAACTTTTACCGGCACGATATTGCCCGATAAGCGAGAGAAGCTATGGGAATCAGCAAAAATAATCGTTTCAACACCACAAATAATAGAAAACGATTTGTTGAGCAATAGAATTGACCTCGGCGATGTTGCACTGCTAATACTTGATGAATGCCACCGGGCGGTGGGGAACTACTCGTATATTTACATTGTGGAGAAGTATGTGGAGCAAGCGAAAGAGCCACTCGTATTTGGGATGACCGCTTCTCCGGGCAGTGCTAAGGAGAAGATAATGGAAATCTGCACTTCTTTGGGCGTGAAGAAGGTGGAAAGCAGGACTGAATACGACCATGACGTAACTCCTTACGTATTCAAAAAGGGCTTTGAATGGCGTAGCGTGGAAGTTCCGGATGATATGAAGAAGCAGAAGCTGGTATTAGACGAGGTATCAGAAGCACGATTAAAGGAATTGCAAAAGCTCGGATTCATAAGAAAGAAGAGTAGCAGGGACATATCAAAAAAAGAGCTTTTGAAGTTAAGGAAGGTAATAGAGGTGCAATTGGCGAGACAGAAGCATGCGGACCTCTACAAGGCGCTGTCGCTGCAAGCAGAAGTGATGAAGATAAAGCATGCGATTGAGTTGATAGAGACGCAGGGCATTTTCGCATTGCGGCGATATTTTGATAGGCTGAGGACGGAAGCACTTTCAAAAGGAGGGAGCAAAGCTGCAAAGAGGTTGTTAAAGGATAAAAAATTCGTAGAAGCGATGTTCACTGCCGCATCATACGAAGGAGAGCATCCCAAGCTGAACGCGATGATCGAGATACTGCAAGAAGAAATCAGAGTTAATCCAGACACGAGAATAATTGTGTTCACCAACTATCGAGATACTGCTACGATGATAATCTATGCTTTGCATGAGTTGAAATCAGAAAAAGAGGAGATAAGGGCTGTTAAATTCATCGGGCAGGCGTCAAAGGCAGAGGATAAGGGATTGAAACAAAAGGAGCAGGTAGAAATAATAAAGAAGTTTAAAGAAGGTGTTTACAACGTTCTAATTGCTACTTCCGTGGCTGAAGAGGGGCTTGATATTCCCGCGACTGACCTCGTGCTGTTCTACGAGCCTATCCCTTCCGCGATAAGAAACATACAAAGGAAAGGAAGGACTGCGAGGAAAAAAGTAGGGAAAGTAATCGTACTTATTGCAAAAGGAACGAGAGATGAAGCCTATTACTGGCTCAGCCGGAGCAAGGAACGAGAAATGCGGAAAAGGATAAAAGAGATGAGGACGATGGAGATAGAAAGTGGAGGTGGAGAGAAAGAGAAAATAAAAGTAAACAAGGCGGAGTTGACAGCCGCTGCTGCGGAACGTAAGGAAAAAGAGGAGCAAAGGCGGATAACCGACTTTGAGAACGAATTAAAATTAACCATCTTTGTGGACCCACGGGAGACAAGGTCGGGAGTAACGAGGTTTTTAGAGAAAGCCAATGTGGACCTGAAATTACGTAATTTGGAGGTTGGCGATTACGTTGTATCGGATAGGGTTTGCATAGAAAGGAAAAGTGCAGTGGATTTTCTGGATTCTTTGGTAAATAAACGCAGAAATCTGTTCGACCAGATTCACAGGATGAAGAGCGAGTATGAGAAACCTTTGCTCGTTATTGAAGGAGATTCGGTTTATGGGCTGAGAGATGTGCATCCAAATGTGGTAAGGGCTGTAATGGCTACCATAGCTGTTGATTTCTCGGTTCCTATTATCCAAACACGCGATGAAGCAGACACGGCATCGATGATATACGTAATTGCAAAACGCGAACAAACGCCGAACAAAACGGAAGTGAACCCGCATGGTAAGAAACCTTCGGCATCGTTGACTGAGCAGCAGGAATATTTCATTTCCGCATTGTCTAACATCGGTATCGCAACGGCAAGGAATCTGTTAAGGCGATTTAAGACGATAGAGAAAGTGGCAAAGGCGTCGAAGGATGAATTGATGGAGGTTGAGCACGTGGGTGAGAAAACCGCAGAACATATAAAAGAGGTGTTGAGTACAGAGTACGAAAGTTAGTGATTAGTAAAAAGTTTATATTTAGTGTCCTCCTCCATTATTTCATCTTCTATTCGCTTTGCAATTGTCTTCTCAGGATGATGCAGCCCTTTAACTCTTTTTGTGAGGTCTTCAAAGCCGGGAAACGCCCCTTTCTTCCTTTCCTCCACTATCGCCCACATCAATTTCTTCCCGACTCCTGGCAGTAAATCAAGTGTGTGCAATCTTGTGGTGATAGGTTTTGCTTCGTTGAAGGTCCGTATGAACCTTTCTTCATCCTCTTTTACTATTTTCTCCAGAATATAAGAAAGTTCTACCTTCGCCGTCGGCGTTAGTTCCTTATGTCTCAACCTCTTGACTACATGGTCTATTACTTCTCGCTCCCCTTCTCCAATATACACGCGTTCATACACCTTAGGGAGTTTATCTTTCTTCGGTAAAAGCTCCATTAAGACGAACTTATCCACGCCGACAGCCTGAACAAGAGGCTTTTTCTGGTATACCGGTCGGGAATCACCGGGATGCCCGTATGGCAAATAATCGAGTACTCGAGCATACGTTTCTCGTTTCTTTCCTCCCTCTCTCTCTCCCTCTACCCCACTCCTTTTTTCATACTCGCTCCCTTTCATCCCTTCTCCCCTCTAAAATTTTTTAGAAGAATCTTTTATTTTATCAAAAAATTCAGACTTCCTTTGTGAAGGAATCATTCATACCTTGCAACGCAATCGAGTATTTCTCCTATGTTCGCCTCTGTAAGTGTGAATCTCTCCTTCGCATAGATTGCTCGAACCTCATTTTTGCTCTTTGGCATCAGGTCAGCAATCCGTAAAGCAATCTCCTCTTTCGTTTTCTCTAACTTCAAAAGTTCGTTTATAAGAGCCCTCGACTCTTTAGCTCCGAGTTTAGCAAACTTTGTTGTATTCTCGCTCGCTTTTCTTCTCTCATACCTCTCTTCCTCCTCTCCCACTGCCCCTTTCTTTTTCTTTCCTCGTCCTCTTTTCCTCTGCGTATTTAACATCTCCTTAGCTTCAGCAAGCGTTAGTACTGTCTCCTCGATTATCTCCTTTACTATCATTTTCCCCTTCTCTTATCTCTACTCTACTCTATTCTATCCTATTCTACTTTTCGCTATACTATAATCCGTAAGAAAATAAAAGGTTTTTAAGTAGTAGGGTTTATTGGTTCACCAAACAAGGACAAGGTGATTTGATTTATGAAAGATTACAGGGTAAAGGATATAAACCTTGCAGAAGGTGGTAAGAGGAGGATAGAGTGGGTTAGTGGTAGAATGCCGGTTTTGAGCATGGTAAGGGATAGATACGAGCGTGAGAAGCCGTTAGAAAGTGTAAATGTGATGGCATGTTTGCATGTCACGGTGGAGACAGCGAATCTTGTCTTAGCACTAAAAGCGGGGGGTGCGGAAGTTGCGCTTACGGCTGCCAATCCGCTCTCTACGCAGGACGACATAGCTGCTGCTTTGGTTTCGTTTGGGATAAGGATATACGCATTCAGAGGGGAGAGTAACGAGGAATATTATGAATGCCTGGATGATGCACTCAAGATAGAACCTTCGGTAGTGCTTGACGATGGCGGCGATGTAACTACAAAGATTCACGCAGATCACGAAGAACAGATGAAAAACATAATGGGTGGCTGTGAAGAGACGACCACGGGCGTGATAAGACTTTACGCAAGAGCAAGGGATAACAAGCTGGACTTCCCTTTTATCGCGGTTAACGATGCAGAGACGAAAATGATGTTTGATAACCGATACGGAACCGGGCAGAGCACAATTCATGGCGTGATGAACGCGACAAACCTTCTCTTCGCAGGTAAGGTTGTTGTAGTAGCAGGCTACGGCTGGTGTGGACGAGGAGTAGCGCTAAGGGCAAAGGGGCTGGGGTCATCCGTGGTAGTGGTAGAGACAAACCCGCGAAAAGCATTAGAGGCGGTTATGGATGGGTACAGGGCGATGTCAATGCGAGAAGCGGCAAAAATCGGCGACCTCTTTATCTCTGCTACCGGCGATACGTCTGTTATACGCGGCGAGCATATCGAGTTGATGAAAGACGGTGCCATTCTTGCCAATGCGGGTCATTTTAATGTCGAGATAAACACAAACGACCTGGAAGAGATGGCAGTAGCGAAAAACGAGGTAAAAGAGAACGTGGTTGAATATCGGATGACCGACGGCAGGAAGCTGTATCTGCTTTCCGAGGGCCGACTTGTGAACCTCGCTGCAGCATACGGGCATCCTCCTGAGGTGATGGACATGAGTTTTGCAAATCAGGCGCTGTGCGTGAGATACATAGTAGAGAATCATGAGAAGCTTCGCAAAGAGGTATATCCCGTACCGAAGGATATAGACGAGGAAGTGGCTCGATTGAAGCTGAAGTCAATGGGCGTGGAGGTAGAGGAACTGACGGAAGAGCAGAAGAAATATCTCAGCTCGTGGGATTTGGGAACGTAGCCAGAAAGAACTATGAAGGTTATGAGATTTAAACATTTTGTTTCAAACCTCTTCGTATGATGCTATCAATT
>JAGXOR010000159.1 GCA_023659785.1 Methanomicrobia archaeon LH_S13 | reverse complement strand
GCATGCATGTGCATTTTATATTGTTCAAGTGGCATTATAAATATAAAATTCGCGTAGCATAATTTGTTACATCTTCTCTTTCAAATCGTTAAAGGGGACACGACCCAGCTTTCTATCTCCTTTAAAAATTCGCGGTCCACTTCCGCAGTGCCCTTCTTGCCCTTTGCAAGTTTCATTTTCCTTTTTTCATTGTCTGTTCAAAATTCCCTCGAATTTTGAGCTGATACCATCTCGCAGACCACACCAACACCCTTATCTTATCAATATTATGCTTTTCTATCTTTGCTTTTGTGTCTATACTTCTAATGAGCAGCGGAAAAGGATACCGATACCTGGAATCGGCACTTGTAATCTCCTTAACCAGATTATGCTCCCCGCTTGCAACTACCATTTTCAGCTCGTCTTTATATTCATCCACCAGCGCTTCAAATACACCTCTTGCCTTCTCGGCATGATGCTTGATGTCCTCGTCGCGGAGTCGTTCAAATCTACGCTGACTCCATCCTCCCTTTGTGTGCTTCTCCTTTACGCTACTGCGAACGACCCTGTAATCAATAACCGCTTCTCGATTTGATATCCCGATAAACGTCTCCCCTGCATGTGCCAATAGGATGCAAATCACCCGATTATGCTCTAATAGTTCTTGTAGATGTGTGGTATCAAAGACACGCCCGAGTTTCCACCCTGATTCACCTATCGTAAACGGCGGTGTCATGAGCATGCGAACCATCCCCATCCTTTTCATGTCATAGAAGAGTGCCATACCTGTCGGTGACTCAATCCTTTGCATCAGGTATTTGACATACTGATCAAGTTCAATAGCACTTTCAAATTCATTCAGGTCGGTGACTGATTCACCTGGGTGCAGATAGACCGTGAGAAGGTCTTCATTTCTTGATCTGATCGAGCTGATCTGTGACAATAGGTCACAAGATTGAGCATTTGTTAATGTTACAGCTCGTTTGGAGGTCAGTGCTAAGTCGTCACTTTTTTGCGTTTCCTCATTCAGATTCTCAATCGTGCGTTCGAGATTTTCTATCTTCTTCTCTGCTTTTTTCAATGCCAAATCCGCTTCTTGTTTATCTGATACCGCCTTTTTAGTTCGCACCTCCTGCTTCGATAATCGTGTAGAGAGCACTCTATTTTTTGATTCAAGCTCATCAATACGTGCTTGCAGTAGTTCGATATTCTTTTCCAATTCTTTTCTATTGAACAACTTGCCGAGCATAATCAATCACTGATTACACAAAGTAATTTTATTACAACATAAAAAGGGATGCACGTTTGATATATTGAAGGATGATGGAAGATGCAAGGGATAAAGCCATTGGAAGTTGAGCCAATGTCGGAAAATAAGCGTATTTCTTCGAGAATTGAGATATACCTGATGTTCATTCTCATCGTAATTGCGTTCGCTCTCAGATTCTACAACCTCGACCTTCGCCCTTTCCACCATGATGAGAGCGTGCATGCACATTTTTCATACCTGTTGTTCAAACAAGGCACATATAAGTATGGCCCCATGTGGCACGGTCCTTTTCAATATTATTTAACCGCCACGATGTACCGCATATTTGGAGATAGCGAGTGGATTAGTAGGGTGATGCCTTCACTTTTTGGTGTCGGTCTGGTTGCACTTCCCTTCGCACTCAAGAAACAACTTGGTTTTAAGGGCTGTTTTATTACCGCTTTTCTTCTCGCTATCTCCCCTTCTTTTCTTTATTATTCACGATTTTTTAGAAATGACATCTACCTGGCATTCTTCTCGTTAGCAGCAGTGGTCTGTGTCATACATTATCTTGAGAAGAAGAAGCCGCTTTTTATTTATCTCGCTTCTCTCCTTTTTGCCCTCGGTTTGTGCACGAAAGAAAATGCATACTTAATCGCCTTTATCTTCTTGTCCTTTGTTACCCTGTATCTCCTTTACACCCATAGGCAAAGGGCTCCGAAAGACATAATGACGATTTTAAAGGATAATTGGTTGCTAATTATCTTCTCTTTGGCAATTATCGTGATAATCTACACATCCTTTTACAGCTTTGGCTTCAGAAACCCGCAGGATTCTTTTGCACTCTTTCGCGCTGTATCACACTGGAGTTCATACCATACGGGACCCACAGGACCTTATTTCTTTTATGCTGCGTTATCTTTGTTGTATGAGCTTCCAATTCTTGTCCTCGGGATTGCCGGGATTTTTTATTTCGCACGTAAAAGGGTAAACTTATTAATGATTTTTATGTTATATTGGGCTATTAGCAGCTTTTTTATTTATTCTTACATATATGAAAAGGCGCCATGGATTCTGCTTCACATGCTTTTGCCCCTGGCTTTTGTCGCCGGGAAGTTCGTAGGGGAAAACCTTTCCTTAAAACGTATTGAAAGAAGAAGCATATATAAGCCTGCTTTCACGGTGTTTACACTCGTTATCTTATCTTTTTGCATATACACATCAGTTAATCTGAATTATTATCATTTTGACGACCCTGCGGAGCCAATGATGCAGGCTGCACAGCCTCCCGCCAGTTTTAATGACATCATGACAAAAATAAAGGAAGTTGCATCCGAATACGAGGGCTACCAAACAAGAATCCAGGTCGTGGATGGCATCGCGGTAACGCAATATCTATGGTATCTGCGTCATTACAATAAGGTAGAGTGGAATTCAAAAGAGCTCAATCTCAATGCACCAATAATCCTGACGTCAGGTGAAGGAATAGAGAAGGCGCAAAATCTTCCTGGTTATCATCAATTGAACAGTTCTGTCATGCAATGGTATAGTTACCCATTAAAAATAACAGATTTTCTATCTTTTTTCGAATCACCGGATTATTTGCTTTTCCGAAGAATAGATAAGGAACCAGCTAAAACAGAGATTGTGTTATTTTATAGGGTAAAAAACCATGAGATTTCACGAGAAACTTTCTCTTAGAAAGAAAAGCTTTACCAACAACTTTTTTACCTTCGGTAAAAACCTTGAC
>JAGXOR010000158.1 GCA_023659785.1 Methanomicrobia archaeon LH_S13 | reverse complement strand
CTATTGTCCTCGTTATCGCCGAAATTTTCTTATCCACAGAAATCAATGCGTACCATTCGCCTGACTTGTATCGCTTGATTATCACCTGCTTTATCTTCCCTTCTATCTCCCGATGAATTCGTATTGGAATATCCCCGACCTTGGATATGCGCAACTTATCAAGCCTATTACCTGTCTTTGTAACTTTGAACCCGGATTGATTCAGGATGAAGCTCTTGAAGTTACCGTATTTCTTATATCTAAGCTTACCGACTTTCTTCCCGTTTTTCTTCAATTCACGTAATGCTTTCAAATTGTTATATAGCATGAACAGAACCATTTGAAGTGTCTTGGAGTTCACCTTCTTCAGCCCTTCCTTCTCTTCTTTCATCCTGGGCAACATCGCCTGCAACTTATACCTGGAAGGAATCTTCTCGCTGTCATTCCAAATAGCTAAGAATGAGTTGTAGAGCAACCTGCATATCTCTAACACCGATAACAACTTCTTTTCGTCTTCCTTCTTCGGGTACAGCCGAAACTTATATGTAACCTGCATCTTTATACACCAGTAACTTATTTATGTTTAGTATATAAATATTTTTATTGGTGGTGTGGTAGAAGGGAGTTACCTGCTCTCTATACACCCCTACCATATCACCAAATCTGGAGCCAAATCATCCCCCACTTTTCGGAAGGGGACTTCTTGGCTCATAAGTTAAAAGAATATAATGGAGGTGAAATGAGAAAAAATGGATTTAGGATTGATAATAGGAGGAATAGTATTTGTGGCATTGATTATATTGGCATCATCGATAAGGGTAGTGAAGGAATACGAAAGAGGCGTAATCTTCAGACTTGGACGTTTGGTAGGGGCAAGAGGACCAGGGTTGTTCTTGATCATACCGATGTTCGAGGGCCTGGTAAAGATAGACTTAAGAGTATCAGTTTTTGACGTCCCGCCACAAGAAGTCATAACACGCGATAACGTCACCACAAGAGTGAACGCAGTCGTTTATTACCGCGTGCTTGACCCTGAGAAGGCAGTAACCGCAGTAGAAAGATACGACTATGCCACCTCTCAACTCGCTCTGACCACGATAAGAAGCGTGATAGGGCAGGCGGAACTGGATGAATTGCTCTCTGAACGTGACAAGCTGAACAAACAATTGCAAGTCATAATTGACGAAGCGACAGACCCTTGGGGGATAAAAATCTCTGCGGTGGAGATAAAAGATGTGGAGCTGCCAAAGGAGATGCAGCGTGCAATGGCTGCACAGGCAGAAGCAGAAAGGGATAAAAGAGCTCGAATTATTACCGCGGATGCCGAGTTCAAGGCGTCGAAGAAGATTGCAGAAGCTGCGAACGTCCTTCAAAGAGAAGAAGGTGGGATGTTCATTCGAACGTTACAGACAATAAAAGAGACAGCGGAGGAAAAGGCTACTACTGTCATCATTCCGTTCCCAATAGAAATGCTCGAGGCTTTCGGATACCGATTCGAGACAAGCTCTAAATCTAAAGAGGAGACAGCGAAAAAAACTGAATAAGAAAAAACTTTTTTTCCTTGATAAAACTTTCTTTTAGTAAGTTTGATGGGGAAGCAATTCTTAGAAATAACCGAGAAAAAGGAAGTAGAAAAAATAATCGCTGACCTCAGCGTGAAACTTGCGAATAAAATCGCCGCTGAGACCGAGAAAGTGAGAATAAACGAAGCACTCGGTAGAATTGCTTCCACCAGTATTTTTTCCCCTCTTGATATTCCTCCTTTTGATCGCTCTACTATGGATGGCTATGCAGTTGTTGCTCCCGATACGTTTTATTCCACTGAAGATAACCCTTCTTCGTTAATTATAAAAGGCTATATCCAGGCAGGTGAGTTCCCTTCGCATTTACATCAGTACATTGAAAAAGGCTATTGCACTGGCATATCCACTGGTGCCGCGATTCCAAAAGGAGCGAATGCCGTTGTAAAAGTGGAAAATACTTTTGAGTTTGTGATGGATGTTGCAGTGGCAAAAGGAGTGGGGAAAAAAGGAGGAGGGAAAAAGATAAAAAAAGTGAAGATATACAAGCCCGTAGCTCCTGCTGAAAACATCATGCTTGCAGGCGCAGACATAAAGCGGGGAGAGCGGATAGTAACAAATGAAACCATGTTATCGCCGCGAGAAACCGGCGTGTTGGCTGCGTGTGGGCTAAAAGAAGTTACTGTTCGTAAAAAATCCGTAGTGGCAATTATATCCACAGGCAACGAGTTAGTAGCGCATGGAGAAGAAAAACTCAAACCCGGAAAAATATACGACGTTAATGCACAGACAATCAGTGATTCCATTAGAGAAACTGGCTGTGGCTGCGTTCCTTTATTCCTCGGAATAGCTGAGGACAGCCAGGAAGAGATCTCAGCGAAGATAAAGGACTCGCTTGCAAAAGGAGTTGATGTTATAATCGTCTCAGGGGGAACCTCTGCCGGCGTTGGCGACGTGCTGCCCACGGTGATAGAAGAGCTTGGTGAGATTCTCGTGCACGGCGTTGACATAAAACCAGGAAAACCATTCATACTTGGGATGGTCCAGGGAAAGCCTGTATTTGGATTGCCTGGTAATCCGACTTCCGCATTGATTACCTTCAACCTTTTCGTTGCTCCTTTGCTGCGTACAATATCGTGCAATTATTTTTATAAAGGTGAAGAAGGAAGAGAAAGGAGAAAGAGTAAAAAAGCGAAGGCAGCGGTTAGAATCTTCTCCGAGCCAGGAAGAAATGAATACGTACTTGTAAATATGGTGAAAATGAAACCACATGAAGAAGAAAACTTCTTTGTTTATCCTATTCTCACTGGCTCTGGTGCAATCACCACGCTATCAAAAGCAGATGGATATATATTCGTAGAGAAGGGTGAGGAAATAATAGAAGAAGGAGAAATGGTGGAGATCGAATTACTGACGTCAATGCCCACCAAGTAGGTTATGAGATTTAAACATTTTGTTTCAAACCTCTTCGTATGATGCTATCAAA
>JAGXOR010000157.1 GCA_023659785.1 Methanomicrobia archaeon LH_S13 | reverse complement strand
TAAATGAACGAGGAACAGAGTATATCTCTGCTGCTGGGGCGCCAGTGAACGTGCCTATAACCGAACCTTTTTTAGTGAGTTCGGAAGTTCCTTGCGATAGCTAGGAGTAGTTCACAACTTGAGTTTAGCTATATGTAATATAGTGGGAGATGCCAAAACCAAAATGCCAGAAACAACACCAATGATGCAGCAATACTATAAAATAAAAGAGAAATACCACGATGCTATCTTACTTTTTCGTGTCGGCGACTTCTACGAAACTTTCGGTGAAGACGCAAAAGTAGCAGCCCAGGAGTTAAACATTGCTTTAACCGCGACTGGTAGAGACAAAGGAGCAGCTAAGAGAACCCCAATGGCTGGCGTCCCATTCCATGCCGTCACACCTTACATAAGACAATTAATCACGAAGGGCTACAAGGTGGCTATATGCGAACAGGTATGGGATAAAGCGCGGAAAGACGTAGAAACAAGAGAGGTCGTGAGACTGATTACGCCCGGTACAGTCATTGAAGATTCCTTCTTAGATGAGCGAATCAGCAATTATCTGATGTGTGTGAACTTGAGGGAGGACGAGATAGGAATTGCAATCGTTGACGTTTCAACCGGCGAGTTTTTATTAACTGAGTTAGAGGACGACGAATCGCATTCGTCGCTGCTGAACGAGATAGACAGGGTAAAACCAGCAGAGATAATACTACCCGACTCGCTTGAGCTCGGACTTGAGCTGGATACGCGCACTGTTTCACGTTATGACGATTACTATTTCGATTATAAGAATGCGTACACCACACTGATAAACCATTTTGGAGTGATTTCGCTCGATGGTTTTGGCTTCGGTGAGCTTAAAGTAGGAATAGCAGCAGCAGGAGCCGTGATTTCTTATTTACGCGATACGCAAAAGCGCGTGCTGTCACATATAAAAACGCCTAAGACCTTCTTCGTCTCAGATTACATGGTATTAGACAGTGTTACAGTTCGAAACCTGGAAATATTTAATAATATACGCGATGGAACCTCGCGAGGGACACTTGTTAGTGTGCTGGACAAAACACTTACAGGAATGGGTTCAAGACTGCTGAAGAAGAATTTGCGGTTCCCTTTGCTCGATACCAGTGAGATAAAAAGAAGAGCTGAGGTGGTAAATGAGTTTTATGCGGACATACTGCTAAGGGAATCGTTAAAGGACATCTTCAAGGAAATATACGATATAGAGCGGATAATAAGCAAGGTATCGTTTGGAAATGCAAATGGAAAGGTTTTGGTCTTGCTTAAGTGGTCGCTACAACAAATAAAAGATTTGCGGGATGGGTTGAACAAATGCCGTGTTGAAAAGATAAAAAACATTTTGAAATCGTTACGGTCAAAGGACTTCTCTGCTATTGTGAATTTGATAGAACGTAGCATAATAGAAGAGCCCCCGATAACAATAAAGGAAGGAGGAGTGATAAAAGAAAGTTTCAATGCTGAGCTGGACGAATTAAGAAAAATAAAGCACGAAGGGAGGAAATGGTTAGCGGAATTTGAGGAGCATGAGAAAGGCCGCACCGGGATAAAATCGCTTAAAGTGGGTTATAACAAGGTTTTTGGGTATTACATCGAAGTTCGGAAATCGTGGGCTGGGGAAGTGCCTGAAACTTATATCAGAAAACAGACGCTTACCGAGGCGGAACGGTATGTAACGGAGGAATTGAAGAATTATGAGGCGAAAGCGTTAAGTGCCGAGGAAAGGATAAAGGAACTGGAGTACGAGTTGTTCGAGCAGATACGGAAAGAGGTGGGAAAACGAGCAAAAGAGATTCAAGAAGCTGCTAATTCGGTTGCCGAGCTTGATATGCTCTTGTCTTTTGCAGAAGTTGCTGCGGAAAACAGATATTGCTGCCCTGAGGTAAATGCGAGTGATGAGATTGTGATAAAAGCGGGAAGGCATCCAGTGGTGGAAAAAGAGGTAAAGGAAGGTTTTGTGCCGAATGACGTTCATCTGGATGAACATAACCGGTTAATGGTAATTACGGGACCGAACATGAGTGGGAAATCCACGTTCATGCGTCAAACGGCTTTAATCGTGCTGATGTCACAGCTTGGCTCTTTTGTACCCGCACGAGAAGCGAAAGTAGGTGCTGTAGACAGGATTTTTACCCGCGTGGGCGCTTACGATGACCTTTCGATGGGTCAGAGTTCGTTCATGGTGGAAATGAGCGAGACTGCAAACATACTAAACAATGCAACAGAACGAAGCCTGGTGATTCTCGATGAAATCGGGCGAGGCACGAGCACTTTGGATGGCGTCAGTATAGCATGGTCCGTGGGAGAATATGTTAATACGAAGCTAAAAGCGAAGACGATGTTCGCAACTCACTTCTACGAACTCACAGAGCTTGCTAATGCGCTTGATAACACAAACTGCTTCAACGTTTCGATAAAAGAAGCTGGTGACGAGATATTTTTCGTGAGGAAAGTTGTGAAAGGAAAAGGTTCAAAAAGCTATGGAATTCAAGTTGCGAAATTAGCAGGATTGCCTGAGGAGGTGATAGAATCCGCAAAAAGCGTTTTGAAGAGGATGGAAAGTGAAGTGGAAAAGGGAGGACTGAAGAGGGAGGTGGAGAGGGGTGAGGAAGAAAAGAACGTAGAACTGAAAGTGAAGAAGGAATATGTGGTGCAGACGCATCCGGTAGTTGGCGAGTTGAAGTCAATAAATTTGGAACAAATTTCACCAATTGAGGCATTGAATAAGTTGTATGAGATGAAGAAGAAGTGTCAATGAAGGGTTTTTGCCTATTTGACAATTTTATTGATTTCCTTAAAGAGAAATGGACGAAGTGGCTAAAGGGGGAGGCAGAGTTAATTAGCTCACTCAATCTTCCACGTTCAAACTGGATCGGGTTTGATGTCATTGACACAATGGAGAAAGAAGGACTAGTATAAGATTCAACCATTTTGTTTCAAACCTCTTTGTGTGATGCTATCAATGGGGGCATCGCACTGGGTGTAACCCTACACCCTCTATCC
>JAGXOR010000156.1 GCA_023659785.1 Methanomicrobia archaeon LH_S13 | reverse complement strand
AATACTATCAAATAATAGAAAAATGGACAAAAAGTTCATATTTTGTCATCATAAAGCCTCCGGTTAATCATTTTATCACATCTAACATCTTTTCCATATTATCAAACCAATACTGTCTATACTCGGTAGGAGCTTCTGAAATATCTTCAGGTCTCAGTAGCAATTTTATTTTAACTTTAAATCCATTGTGATTAAAAACTCTTTCTTTTCCGTTTTCTTCAAATAATTTTTTATAACCATCAATTTTTCGGTATGCGCTTGTATGTTCTGTCCCTTTTGGGTCAACAAAAACAATAAAGTAATCATCTCCTTTCTTTAACCAGAAGATGAAATCAGGGAAAAAGTTGCTAAACTCATTTACATTGGGATTATAGTATGGAATAAAAACCGCATCTAAACTTTCATCCAATTTGCTGAATATCCACCAATCAAATTCCTTAAACTTGTTATCAGCTTTGGTTAAATAATTTTCCAAATCATTGATGAATCTCTCTTCACTTGGGGTTTTAATTATGTGCTTAATATAATTTACTTTTGCATCGTCAGACTCAGATAAAACAAGCGGAATATAATAATGATTAGCAATAAACTTGATTTTAATTTTCTTATGGTCGCTCTCGAAATCTTCCTCATCACTCAATTTTTTCTCCCTCCCTGTATATTCCTGATAAGATATTTTCCCATACTGCTCTTTTAATTCTCTTATCTGATAGGGGTAATCTTTCACCTTCGCAATTTTCTTTTGTATCCCACTAACATCTTCTAAATAAACTTTGATATTTTTAAAATGCCTTATCTCCTCCTGCAACTCCTTCAAGTCCTTAAATTCTTCTGGCACAACACTGAGATAATCAAATATTCTTCCGATAAGAACATCTAAGTTCTTATAACTTTTTTCACCCGGCTTATAAAAATCCTCTTTTTTAGTTATACTCTTGCGTATAGCTTTTATTTTTTCTACTGACATCCCTTCAATGTTTTCGCTATACTTCATTAAAAGCACTCTATCGTCTGGTATAAATGCAATAAATTTATTAAGAATCCTAAAATCTTTATTAGAAACTTCAAACTTTATTGGCTTTTCAGTTTTTAAAACCGGATAGGTTGCTGGTTTATAAATTGGCATCAACAATTTGTGTTTCTTAACTTCGTAATTAACAAAGAGTGAAAGCTGGGTCTCGCCTTTCTTTTTTCTCTCTTCTTCCAATCTTCCAATTACCGTTTTTAACGCTTTCTTATTAGTTCCAAAAATAAACAAAGTCTCTATTGGCAATGCTTCTGGTGATGCTTTATCACTGATTTTATTGAATAAATCTTCATCTATTTCCTTGGAATTATAAATTTGTAACAACCTCTTTCTATTGTCTTTTATTGGTTCAATTCTCACTCCTCTGCCAACAGATTGAAGGATAAATTTTTTTGCATCCTCTCCCATCCCTATGTTGATAAAATTGATTACATTGGGTCTATTGGAATCCCACCCTTCATAAAAACCACGAGAACCCATCAAGATATTAATTCCAGATTCTTCCTTATTTAGATTTTCAAAATAACTTTCATCCTCAAATCTTTCTTGTATTTCATATCCTACAAGTTCTTCTTTTAACCACCCGGATATATCACCTATTTTTATCAACGCAAAAGGCATATCGCTTGTCTTTAATTTAAAAGCCAATTCCTTCTTATTGGATGGTCTTCTTAAAATCTCAGTTTCTCCACTTGTTTTTGAGTTATATACATAGTTTAGAACATCCTCTTTAGTTATATTCTTAAAAATCTCTTCCTCTATTTTTATTCTCTTCTTATCTTCATACATAAACTCTGGCTCTTGCTTCAATTCATCCCAGAGTTCATCCGAAGCTTTCCCGAAAACCTCCTCTGTGGTAACTCCTTTCCCAATTTTTTCCAGCTCCCTAAAAAACAGCTTTAAATCCGCATCCTCAGTATTAACAGAATTAACCAGAGTTAAAAGTAGTGGTTTATGATATAACCCCTTTTGAATTTTTGTTATTTCGTTGTAAAACTTTTTCGTATAGGTTAAAAGAATCAATGATTTCAAGATAATCTTCTGCTTTTCTTCACCACTATAATCCTCATCATCTCTAAATGCTCTTATCTGTTGTTCTAAAATACTTGTGTGTTTCCCATATCCCGAATTAATAAAACTTGAAAGATTAAATTCAAGAGCGCAGGTTATAACATCTCTTGGATCTACAAAAGTTGCCGAGGAATTAAATAAAAAACCATTTCTTGAAAGGATGGAATAAATATGCTGTCTTTTTGACTCTTCCTTATCTCCTTTGTGTGCCTCATCAAGGAAGATATACCACTTCCCGTCATTATCATAATTTTTAAAATCAATAATTTTCTTTTTTTGTTCATCGCTCAGATTATCGGAACGGTAATAAAATACGGGAATCCCAAATAACATTGGTTGTCTCTTAACCTCAGGATAGTCCTTCAATTCTTTTAAAATTATTTTTGTTTCGTTTGCATCGTTAAATTCATCCACATGTTTTTTAAGTTGTTCTATCAAATCATCTCTATGAGTTAAAACCAAAATATCATACGGTGGAATTTCCTTTCTTTTGATTAGCTCCGTTAAAATTTGAATGAGTTTAATAATAACGAGGGTTTTACCACTCCCTGTCGCCATCCAGAAACACATACGGTTGATAAAATGCTCGTAAGGGATTTTTCTATTCTCTTGAGGATAATAATCTGTAAGAAGATTATAGATGTTTCTTTTTCTCTTATCTAATTTAATATCTAAATTCTCCTCTAATCCATTGTCTTTATACCAGTCGAAAAAATCTTGTTTCCTCTTTTGACTTGTTTCTAATCTTTCATTCTCCTGATAATCTATAAAATCCTCATAATACTTCCACAAAACCTTTATGGCGTTTTTTAAAGCATCTTTTTGATAATCCCAAAGTCTCTTCCTCTTTGAAAAACTCTTCAAATCAAAAGAGTTCCAATTAGGTGGCAAATCTTCAAACCTTAAATCTTCAATTATATCTTGTAAGAATATTCTTACCTTATCCTCTTTTTCCTCCTTT
>JAGXOR010000155.1 GCA_023659785.1 Methanomicrobia archaeon LH_S13 | reverse complement strand
GTGGTTGGTTGTATTATGCACCCTGCAGCATCAACGAAGGTCCTATTTTTAAAAAGAATAGTGAAAAAAGTAGAGTGGATATATTGAAGGGCATAAATTCAATTAATCAAAATGAGATCAGAAGTGAACTTCGCCAGCACTTCGAAGTATCGGAGGAGGAACATAAAAATGCAGCCAAGAGAGGGATTGAAGAAGGAAGAAATCCGGGAATTACTTATTAAACAACTCGGTAAATATTTGGGCTTTGATGCCATTCGAGAGAGTTTTCTTTTACCAATCGTGGGTTTTGAAATAGAGGAAAAGACTTATGTCCGGAAGATGATAAGGGGAGACATAGATAGTTTGAATTCTTTAGCTCCTCAGGTAGGTTGCATTATCCTTTCGAGGAGAATCGCCACTGTTACAAGGTATAATGAAGAACATAGAAATCGCGAGAAAAGGAGGCGATGGAAATTGCTAAAAAGAGGTGGGATACTGATTTAGGTAGATTACTTCGCAGAGGCTTTGATTGAGAGGGGCATATTAGCAGATGAAATTGTGAACAAGCATAAGGAACACGGCATAACCTAAAGAAAATAGCGATAAAAAATAGCAAAGCTTAAAAGGGCATAGGAATAATTAGAAAAAATAAACCTGGAGAGGTATTAAAGAATGAGCGAAATAAGGGATTTGTTGAAAGCGTCGGGGTATTCAGAGAAAGCTATTGGATATTACTTGAACAAAGTAAACGTAGGAGAGCTAAGCGATGCAGATGCACATGCGATATACACAGGACCCTGTGGGGATACGATGGAGGTCTTTCTGAGAATAGGAGATAGCGTGATAAAAGAAGCGAAGTTTCAAGCAATAGGCTGTGCAGGTGCTTTTTCTTCGGGTTCTGCCCTCATAGAAATGATAAGAGGAAAGACATTAGAAGAAGCTGAAGGGATGGGAGAAGAGGAAATAATAGAATATTTAGGTGGTATCCCTCCGGCTAAGGTCCATTGCACTTGTTTATCTAAAAGGACTCTGCAAAGAGCAATTAAGCAGTATAAAAAGAAGCTTCAGAGTGGATAAAAATGAGAGAAGAAAAGAAGAAGGAGGAGGCACCTCTACTCGTAACAAAAGTAGAAGGCAAGGGAATACCATGGGACCCCACGCAACTGAGGAGAGTCCAGGAACACCCTTGTTTCAGTAAGAAAGCTGCCCATTTATTTGGTAGAATGCATCTCGCGGTAGCGCCGAAGTGTAACATCCAGTGTAATTACTGCCTGCGCAAATATGACTGTGTAAATGAATCTCGACCAGGCGTGACGAGCAAGGTGCTAACACCACAAGAAGCGTTAGAACGGATAAAGGAAGTGTTTGAACAGGTGCATTACATCAAGGTTGTTGCCGTTGCGGGACCCGGCGAGCCGCTGTACAATGAGGAGACCTTCGAGACATTCAGACTGGTGAAGGAGGAGTTTCCACACATCATAAGGTGCATGAGTACGAACGGATTGCTCCTGCCAGACCGAATTGAGGAGCTCGAAGAGCTGGGACTCGGCAACGTGACCATTACACTGAACGCCATAGACCCCAACATCGGCAAGAACATCTATTCTTTTGTCAATTACCAGGGTAAAAGATACAGAGGGCGAGAAGCGGCTGAGATATTGCTCAGGAATCAGTTAAAAGGAATAGAAGAAGCGGTGAAAAGGAAGATAGTGGTGAAAGTAAATACTGTTCTTATTCCCACGGTGAATGATAAGCACATCATAGACATAGCGAAGAAAATAGGAGAAATGGGTGTTTATCTTCAGAATATTATACCTCTCATCCCGCAATACAAGTTCGCACATATCACACCGCCAACACCGCATGAGAAGAAGGAGATGCAGGAGAAATGCAGTAAATATGTGAAAGAGATGACTCACTGCCGGCAGTGCCGCGCAGATGCTATTGGAAGACTGGGGAGAGATATTCAACACTGCTACTTATGAATATGAAAAAGATATATGGTATCATCGGCGACCCAGTATCACACAGCCTTTCGCCCACTATGCATAATGCTGCTTTTGAGAAACTCGGTATGGACGCCATCTATCTCGCGTTTCGTGTTTCTCCGGAAGAAGTCGGAGATGCAATACGAGGAGGGAAAAGCCTCGGCATCGCAGGTCTTAACGTTACCATCCCGCTGAAGGAAAAGGCGCTATTTTTCGTGAATGTAGAAGAAGTGGCAAAGAAAATAGGTGCCATAAATACCCTTGACTTCAGCAGTGGCACGCCTGTCGGCTATAATACCGATGGAATAGGCTCGTTGAGGGTATTAAAAGAGACCACATGCGAAATAAACGGCAAAAATGTGTTAATTCTCGGCGCCGGTGGTGCTGCAAAGGCTATTTCATTTTATCTCGATACGGATGGTGCAAGGGTGACAATCGCAAACCGCACAAAAGAAAGAGCTACTCAGTTGGCTTCCAAGCTTCGTAATGCGGATTCTATTGGCTTAGACTCCGAGCTTAGAAAGTACGTCAAAGATTCGGATATTCTGATAAATGCAACTTCTGTGGGTATGTATCCAAACGAAGATGCTACTTTAGTAAATGCTGATATGATGCATCCTGACCTCGTTGTGTTTGATATTGTGTACAATCCGATGGAGACGAAGTTGCTGAACGAAGCAAAGCGTGCGGGAGTGAAAAAGGTAGTGGACGGTGTGAAGATGCTGGTATATCAAGGAGCTGCTTCGTTCAAGATATGGACAAAAAGAGAGCCGCCGATAAATGTAATGGAGAATGCGGTTAGGGAAGCTTTAATTCGTAAATTGTAAAAATCATATTAATTGATTTTCTTCCCTTTTACTTTGATAAACTCTTATATTCGGATGTTATCTCAATAATGAAAAACAAAAAATCATTACCATAATTCTTGTCTTCATTGCATGTTTAGCCTGGCTGCATTTAGTGGTAATGGTTGATACCAGGAACAAGCCAATAGCTTTTTTGGTGCGATTCATAGCCTTCTCAAGCATCCTTTTTTTGATATGGTGACAAAATATGAACTTTTTGTCTATTTTTCTATTATTTGATAGTATT
>JAGXOR010000154.1 GCA_023659785.1 Methanomicrobia archaeon LH_S13 | reverse complement strand
ATAGCATCATACGAAGAGGTTTGAAACAAAATGGTTGAATCTCATAACCTGGTATCTCTTCTTCACTGCCTATCACAGATTCCTCAAATTTCTTGTAGCTCAGTTCCCCTTCGCGCTTCGCCTTTTTGAACTCACCCATTGCCTGTCCAAACGACCTTGCGAGTTGCGGCACCTTAGAAGCGCCGAATAACAATACCGCTATTACTATAATCTCAGTTGTACCTATTATCGCGGGCGAAACCCACGAGGGTTATACCAAATTCGGTTGCATCTCGTATTGCCCGTTCAGTGGGTGCGGAAACGCTTATGGCAAGAGGGAAACCCGCAAAGAGCACCTTCCTCACGGTGGTATCATTAAAGCATGCGTTTGTCGGGAAGAAGTAACTAAAACGTTTTCAGAAATCGCTATCCCCTCTTTTATGCATGTCCCTATGAGCTTGTCTATCGCGCAATGCCTGCTAATATCCTCAATAAAGATGCCCGCTCCATTTTGATCGAAAGCAGCAACCACATGCGTACCTCCCATCGCTTTATACAATACGCCTTCCTCGCCTAACTCTTTTATACATTTGTGTCGCTAAAAAAACGAAAGCTTTTTATACTGCGTAATCTGAAAGTTATGTAAGTTATATTGATTCTATTGGATATAGGGAGATAGAAGAAAGATGCCAAAAAGAGAATACGCAAAAAGCTGTAAATCGGTGAGTGCAATAGTGAGAACAGCGAAGCCAATATTACCCCTGATAGTTATTGTCGTGTTATTGGTATCGCTGGTGAGTATGGCGATAACAGCGGCGGAAGAGGCTACGCCTGACGTGACGGATTGTACGGGGTGCCATGCGGATATCGAAGATACGGTCGCTAATTTCAATATGTCGCTGCACCATACTATCGCGGGGGTATACGGTGAGTTCGCACGAGGAGCGGGAGAGCAATTTAACATGAGTTCGCCTCCTGAAGGCTGTACTAAGTGCCATGTTGATTCGTGTGACAGTTGCCATAATGATTTCGCATCTTATCCAGGGTCGCCGGAGCACGGGAAAGCGGTAGAGATGGATACGTGCGTTGAGTGTCACCATGCGAGAGCGGGTGTGAACTATGTCGGATACCTTGGCGGTCATAAAAAGAAGGGACCAAGTGCAGACGTCCACCATCAAATGGGTTTAAACTGCACTGATTGCCACACACCTTCAGAGATACATGGCAACGGAGAAGTGTATAGTAATGAAAAGGAGGCAGTGAAGGTAAGGTGTGAGGACTGCCACAACAGCCCAGGGAAAGAAGTCAAGGAAATGCCAGTAAAGCAGTTCTCAACCGAGATACGGGCACACAAAATACACGAAGGAAAGCTCGACTGCTCGGCATGCCACGCTGGATGGATGCAGACATGCTACAACTGCCATCTTGAGACCGGGAAAGCTGATAAATCGTACGTGGATGAGTTCCATCTCGGCGTTGGTTATGAAGGAGAGATAAAACCGTTCTACTACCAGCGAGTGAGCAAGGGGAATAAGTCATACGATAGATGGGTCGAATGGACACCACACACAATTTCTGCAACGGCGCACAACTGCAGTTTCTGCCATGAGAACCCGGAGCTGCTTGGTGAAAACCGAACAGGGATAGTGCTTGGACCAGAAGGTGCGAAGTTTATACCACAAGATAAAATAGACAAGATTTTAGCAGTAGAAATGCCAGCGCCAACTGAAACGCCAGCGGCAACACCTACTGAAACACCCGCAGCAACGCCTACACCACCAGGTTTCGAGCTGATATTCGCAGTGATTGCAATTGCAGTAGTTGTGCTTCTTGCAAAACGGAGACATTAGTTAAAAAAGAGAGTGAGGTTCTAAGCAATCGGCTGGAACCGAACCTTTTTTATTTTTTGTTTCTCTGGCGTAGTGAGGATTTTAACTGATTTTAAATTTTATGATTTTATAATGCAAGATATTGGATATAAATAGTAATAGTGAAAATGGCAACAAGAGAAGAAGATTCTGTGAGGATAAGATACTTCGATAAGAAGTCGGTCGAAGAATCACTCAGGGGATATCTGATCTGAAAGAGATAGATGGAAAACACCCGGAAGTAGAGCGTGTGCTCCTCTTCGGCTCTTTTGTTCGGGACGAATGCGTGCCTGGGAGCGATATAGATTTACTCCTGATACTGAATGCGTCAGAAGAAACCTTCTTGAAGCGAATACCACGCTTTTTGCCTTCTCGATTCCCGGTAAGGGTGGATGTATTCCCTTATACAGAGGAGGAGGTGGAAAAGATGAAGGGAGAGGGGAATTTCTTTATAAGAAGAGCTTTAGAAGAGAAGGGGGAGTGGAGATTTTTCGAATACGCTGATTTTATTCCCTATTCCCCTTTGAGATTAATAGGGATGCATAATGCTCGTCCGCTTAAATTGCTCGTTACTGAACAAGACCAAATAATCTCGGATTCCAGCGACTTTGGACAAACTTTCAGCCATTTCTTCCACTGATTCGCGGGTATACCCATGAATTACGGTAAACAAATTATGCTCCCACTTTCCAGGCATAGTTACTCGCTCATAGCAGTGTGTAATCTCTTTATAAGCGGCAAGCATGTTCCCAACGCTTTCTATTTGTTCTTGAGGCACTTTCCACGCAACTACCGCATTTGCCACAATCCCTACTTTTCGCTGGTTGATCGAGATACCAAGTCTTTTGATAACACTACACTTTATCAACTTCTTTAACCTCACTATTACCTCATCCTGACTTATCCCTGCTTCTTTTGCGATTCTTTCAAAAGGTTCCTTTACAATCGTTATCCCTTTCTGTGCAGCACGTAAAACAGCCTGGCCGGTCTCATCCGGCTCCTCATCCGTGCTCATTTTCGTGTGCTCCATTTCTACTTTTGGTGTGTCTTCGCCGCCGTTGTCGTCGTTGTCTTTAAAATCCGTAAATTTGAAACGAACATCAACTTTAAACACACGAGTAGTGGGGAGGTCTAAAACGTCGGAGTCCGGGATTCCAGTTCTTTTCTTTATCTCCTCCACCGTGCTTCTTAAGTCCTTACCACCACTACCACACGTTGTAACGGTGAACCAGAGGTTGTAGTCATGTTCACGCTGATAA